>CAJMLH010000035.1 GCA_905214195.1 uncultured bacterium | reverse complement strand
CCAGAACAATAATATAGAGCTGTTTACAGATGGCAGTGATATGTTGGAATCGCTTTTAAAGGACATCAAAGCTGCAAAAGAGACCATAAATATAGAGTATTATATTATAAAAAGAGATAAAATAGGCCGAAGGTTTATCGAGGCTTTGACAGAAAAGGCGAAAGAGGGAGTAGAAGTCAGACTTCTTATGGATGCTTTAGGCAGCAGAACCATAACCAAGGGAATTGTAAAGGATTTAATTGCTGCCGGAGGTAAGGTGGGCTACTTTTTTAAGCCTAAGTTGATTTTTATAGGACTTAAGCTGAATTACAGAAATCATCGAAAAATAGTTGTTATCGATCATAAGACGGCATATACGGGGGGATATAATATTGCCAAAGAATATGTCGGACAGAAGAAAAAATTCGGCTATTGGAGAGATACACATGTCAAGATAGATGGCGATGCAGTACATGATCTGAATTCCAGATTTATCATGGACTGGAGATTTGCAACTAAAGAGAAAGTGGAGGGTGTTTTGCCGGAGACGACAGGAAGCTCCCCAAAAGGTGTTGGTATGCAGATTGTATCATGTGGCCCGGAAGAACCCAAAGAGGAAGTTAAGAGGGGCTTCATGAGGATGATAACTTATGCCGAAAAGAATGTGTATGTGCAGACGCCTTATTTCGTACCTGACCAAAGTATTGTGGAATCCCTTAAGATGGCGGCGCAGTCCGGCGTAGATGTCAGGATAATGATACCGTGTATGCCGGACCATATGTTTGTATATTGGGCTACATACTCGTATGTCGGAGAACTTTTGCGTTCGGGAGCCAGAGTATTTATATATGATAATGGTTTTCTTCATTCTAAAACTCTTGTAGTTGACGGAGAAGTAGCAAGTGTAGGCTCCACAAATTTTGATAACAGAAGTTTCAGGCTGAACTTTGAAACCAATGCTTTTGTATTTGACAGTGAATTTGCCTTAAAAATGGAAGAAACATTCAGAAGAGATATGGCCAACGGACATGAGCTGACACTTGAGCAGTATAACAAGAGAAGTGTCAAAATAAGAATAAAAGAAGCAATTTCAAGGTTGCTTGCAGATATATTATAAGGAGAAAAGGGATGAAATTTTATATAGCACTTTGGATCGGTAAGTTTATAAATTTTCTTATCAACATAATAGATAAGAAAAGAGGAAGTAACTTTTCGGGGGAAAAGGCCATAATGATAGATCCGAAGATGATAGCGCACTTTAAGGGTCTTGACACTGAAAAGATGTTGTTCATAACGGGAACTAACGGAAAATCAACTTCAAATAACCTTATATATCACATATTTAAGAATAATGGTTATAAAGTAATATCAAACTTGGAAGGCGCCAATCTTATGGCGGGAGTTGCGACTGCACTTATTAAGAATTCTTCCGTTACAGGAAAAGTAAATGCAGATTATTTTATATTTGAAGTTGATGAAAGGTTTTTACCATCCATACACGAACTTCTTCCTGCAAAAAACATTCTTGTTACTAATTTACAAAAAGATCAAGTTCACAGAAACGGTGATCCGGACTTCATATACAGAAAGCTTTTGCCTGTAATGAAAAAGAATGTAAGGCTATTTCTGAATAATGATGAACCAAGAAGCAGGTCTTTTGCCAACTGCAACAATAATGTGGTTACTTACGGAGTAGAGAAGCATGAGGAGTCCTTTACAAAAGACGAGTCTTTTGTAACAATGGCATGCCCGATATGCCATAGGCCAATAGTTTTTGAGTATTATAACAATGACGGCATGGGTAAATTTCATTGTACCCATTGCGAGGCAGAAAGCGGAACTGCTGACTATATTGGAGAGAACCCCGATTTCACATCTAAGAAATTCTATATGGAAAATACAGAATTTACAATGCCGTACAATATCCCATATATGCTTTACAATTATGCAGCTGCAGTTGCTGTATGCAGAGAATTTGGAAATATATCTATGGATAATATTGCGAAAGCATTTAAATCCTTTAAAAATGTCGGCGGAAGATATGAGGTTTTGCAGTTTGAGGGAAAAACTATAAAATATCTGAGAATAAAGCAGGAAAATCCTGAAACAATGCAGACAAGTTTAAATATAATTGCTTCCGATAAGACTCCTAAGATGGTTTGTATAGGCCCGGGACACATTCCCGATTCTGTACCAGCATATACCAATACTTTCTATCTTTATGACTGCGATTTTTCTTCTGTCATAGAGAGCAATGTGGAAAGATATCTTTTTTTCACTGAATATGTTTGTTACGATGCTGCAAACAGGCTGATATATGACGGAGTTTCTCCGGATAAGATTGAAATTATCGAGGGCGAGGATGCAGGCGACATATTGGATGCTATAAGAAAAGCTGAGACGGATAATATATATATAATAACATGGATACACACATTTAATGACATGCAGAAACAGGCTAAGCTTAAAGATAAGGAGGAAGAGTGATGGAAAAGGCAACAAATATAATGAAAGCGGCATGGCTTTTTCCCGATATTCTTTTTCTTCATGGAGAAAGAGGAAATATAATGGCTCTTGAGAGGATGGCATCTTTGGCGGGAATAGACCTTGAAGTTGAAAAAATAGATTTTCAAACATCAGACTTTGAGCCTATGGATTATGGAATAATCTTTTGCCCGCCCGGGGAAATCACTTCATTTGAGACTGTTATAGACAAGCTTAGACCTTATTACGATAAATTGCGGGAATTTATTGAAAGCGGACGAGTTATTCTTGCTACAGGAACAGGATGCTGCATATTCGGAAATGATGTAAAAAGAGAAGATGGCAGCGTTATTAAAGGTCTCGGACTTATAGACTGCAGTTTTGAGGAAAGAAAATATGTGTACGGTGATGACATTTGCTTTACTGAAAATTACAGTAAAGACAATGAGGAATGTTTTGGCGTACAGATTCAGATGACTGATATGATAAGTCAAAGTGAAAAATCTTTCGGAACACTGATATATGGATTCGGAAACACCGGAAAGGACAGAAATGAGGGTGTAATAAAAAACAATTCCATATTTACAAATGTGCTTGGACCTTTGCTTGTGCTTAATCCTTGGCTCACAAAAGAAATTGTGAGAAGGGCTTCGGAAAGTGCCGGAATTGAATTTGATGATTTTGAGATAGATATGTCACTTGAAAAGAAGTCTCTTGAATCTAAAAAGAGGTTTGCATTAAGTAAGAAGACAAAACTTACAAATTGTATTTAAAATATAACAAGGCAGGATGAAAAGTCCTGCCTGTTTTAATAAGTAATAAGAATAGCTGCAAGGTTATCCCGGAATTCTAAGTTCTGTGCCTATAAGCAGGTTATAAGGATCGATATCGGGATTTGCACGCATAAGACTGTCTAATTTTATACCATGTTTTTTTGCAATTAAATACAAAGTATCACCGGGGATTACAGTGTGAGTTTTATAAGGTGCAGGACCGTTGCCGGGAAGCTGGTCTTCTGTACCCGGTATGCATAGTTTGACACCGACTTGTAGATTATAAGGGTCGTCAATACAGTTGATTCTCATAAGAAGACTTACAGGTACATCATATTTTTCGGAGATAGAATAGAGAGTATCTCCCTTATTCACGGTATAGATGTCAATACAGACAAGAGATGTTTTCATAAAAACCACCTTTCAAAAAACTAAAGTTCTTACAATATATTATTTAAAAGGGCAGAGAAATGTGCTAAAATATATAGAAATTTATTAAAAGGGGATAAAAGATGAGAGATAAATTCAGAAGATTGTTTAGAAATGTCAATCCTGCAATAGTTATAATAATCGTTATGCTTTTGGCTAATAAAATGGTGAGTTCAAGTCAAAGCATGGGCGATTGGCTGTATTCTCAGCTTCTGATATTGCCGGGTATAATAATAGGTCTTACATTTCATGAGGCTGCTCACGGTTATGTTTCATATTGGCTTGGAGACCCAACACCCAAACTTCAAGGCAGACTTTCGCTGAATCCATTGAGACATCTGGATCCTATAGGATTTTTGGCACTGTTTTTTGCCGGTTTCGGTTGGGGAGAACCGGTTCAGATAGATCCAAGATATTATAAACATAGAAGAAGAGATGAACTTATGGTGGCATTGGCAGGAGTTGTTATGAATTTCCTGATTGCTTTTGTTGCCTCTCTTGGTCTTAAATTGATGGTTAATTCTATGGGCATGGGGGTATACTATGGAGTAGGAGAAGCTGCGTTTTATATAGTTTATTACATAATGACAGTTAATATAGTACTCATGATATTCAATCTGATTCCGGTACCTCCGTTGGACGGATTCGGAATATTGACCCAGATTTTCGACTTGCAGAAATACGGATGGTACAACACTTTATACCAAAATGGATTTTTGATATTGATGGTTCTTATAATTTTCAATATAACCGATAGGATTTTAAGTCCGGGTATCAATTTCTTTATAAACTTGTTTTTCTGAATATGAATAATTAAAAGCGGCTTTTGATAAGCCGTTTTTTAATGGATTTGATGTGATATAATTGATTATATGAAAAGTGTTGAAATTTGATTTAAAGAGGTGCGTAAATGATTGAAATCAGATATGCTGATATTAACGATAAAGAATTCTGGTATACGCTTGACAAACATTTACCGGAAGAAGAATTTGAAAATAAGGTTTGCAGCAAAAGAGGCTATATATTATCAAAAGACAATAAGCCAATTGGCTTGATGAGATATAATCTGTTTTGGGACAGCATACCGTTTTGTACAATGCTGTATATTGATTGTAATTACAGACAAAGTGGATATGGCAGGAAGTTAATGGAGCACTGGGAATTCGAGATGCGAGTAAAGGGATATGGTATGGTTTTAACTTCCACACAAGTAAACGAGAATGCACAAAATTTTTATAGAAAGATGGGATACAAAGATTGCGGAAGCCTTATTATAGATATTCCGGGGTATGAACAGCCTGCGGAACTTTTTCTGTCAAAAAGTTTAAAAAATATTAGCACTCTATGATGATGAGTGCTAAAAAACTCTTTACTTTTGTTTTTTTGAGGTGTATAATATGCTTATAAACTGAAAGGGGATGAGTTTATGAACATAGAAAAATATACACAAAACGCACAGTCGGCCATAGTTGACTGCCAGAATATAGCAATATCGGAAGGGCAGCAGATGATAGACGGAGAGCATCTTCATCTGGCGCTGATGATGCAGAGAGACGGTCTTATTCCTAAACTGCTCAAATATAACAAGGTAAATACAGATGCATTGACGGCGGTTCTAAAAGATGAAATCGCCAAACTGCCTAAGGTGACAGGGGCAGCAGATAACATGTACACATCGAGAAGATTTTCTCAGCTTATGCTAAGTGCAGAAAAAATAGCCGAGAATTTTAAAGATGAATATGTAAGTGTTGAACATCTTTATTTGGCTTTGCTTGAAGAAAAGGGGACTGCAAGCGCAAGGATTTTAAAGGATTTCGGAGTAACAAAAGAAAGCTTTCTTGAAGCTTTATCCAAGGTAAGAGGAAATCAGAGAATTACAAGCCAAAATCCGGAAGAAAACTACGACGCCCTAAAAAAATACGGACGAGATTTGGTAGAAATGGCAAGAGACGGTAAATTAGATCCTGTAATAGGTCGTGATGCCGAAATAAGACATGCTATTCAAATTCTTTCGAGAAGAACAAAGAATAATCCCGTATTAATAGGAGAGCCGGGAGTAGGTAAGACAGCCGTGGTAGAGGGATTGGCGCAGAGAATATTAAACGGGGATGTTCCTGAGGGTCTAAAAGATAAGACTATATTTGCACTTGATATGGGTGCGCTTATAGCCGGAGCAAAGTTTAGGGGAGAATTTGAAGAACGGCTTAAGGCAGTCCTAAACGAGGTAGAAAAGTCGGAGGGCAGAATAATTCTGTTTATAGACGAAATCCACAATATAGTGGGAGCAGGGCGCACAGAAGGTTCAATGGATGCCGGAAACCTGCTTAAACCTAAGCTTGCAAGAGGAGAACTGCATTGCATAGGGGCAACGACTCTTGATGAATACAGAAAATATATAGAAAAAGATGCAGCTCTCGAAAGAAGATTCCAAAAGGTGTTGGTTGATCAGCCGTCTGTGGAAGATACGATTTCAATTTTAAGAGGACTGAAAGAAAGATTTGAGATACATCACGGAGTTAGAATTACAGATAGTGCTCTTATAGCGTGTGCTACTCTTTCCGACAGATATATAAGTGACAGATTTCTGCCTGATAAGGCAATAGACTTAATGGATGAAGCGGCGGCAAGAATAAGAACGGAAATAGACAGTATGCCGGCAGAGCTGGATGAAATATCGAGAAAGATAATGCAGCTTGAAATAGAAAAACAAGCTTTAGGAAAAGAAACGGATAAAGGATCAAAGGTTAGACTTTCGGCCCTTGAGAAAGAACTTTCTGCTTTGAAAGAGGAAAATTCCTCGATGAGAGCCAAATGGGAGATGGAAAAACAAGCCATTTCCGAGGTAAAAGGAACAAAACAGCAGATAGAGGAAGTAAAGCGGCAGATGGAAGAAGCCGAGCGTAATTACGACCTTGAAAAACTGGCTAAGCTTAAATACGGAACACTTCCTGAACTGGAGAAAAAATTGGAGGATGAAAAAGAGGCTGCCTCCAAAGATGACGGAGACAGACTACTCAAGGAGGAAGTAACTGAGGAAGAAATTGCAGAGGTTATTTCCGGATGGACGGGAATCCCTGTAAGCAAACTTGTGGAAAGCGAGAGGGAAAAACTCCTCAGATTGCCGGAAATTCTTCATAGGAGAGTAATCGGACAGGAAGAGGGAGTTACGGCTGTCTCAGAGGCTATTTTGCGTGCCAGAGCAGGTCTTAAGGATGAAAACAGACCTATAGGTTCATTCATATTTTTGGGCCCTACAGGAGTAGGTAAAACAGAATTAACTAAAGCATTATCTGAAGCACTTTTCGATACTGAAAAGAACTTGATAAGAATAGATATGTCTGAATATATGGAAAAACATTCGGTATCAAGACTGGTAGGAGCGCCTCCCGGATATGTGGGATATGACGAAGGCGGTCAGTTGACCGAGGCAGTAAGGCGCAAACCGTACAGCGTTATATTGTTTGATGAGATAGAAAAGGCTCATCCGGATGTATTCAATATATTACTGCAACTTCTTGATGACGGTAGATTGACAGACAATCAGGGGCGTACCGTGGATTTTAAAAATACTATAGTGATTATGACTTCCAATATAGGAAGCAGCGATCTCATTGAGAATATGCAGGAAGACGGAAAAATTTCAAGTGAGGTGGAAGAGAAAGTTCAAGGACTGCTTAAAAACTATTTCAGACCGGAGTTTTTAAACAGAATTGATGATATAATACTGTTCAGTCCTCTAACCAGGAATCAGATTATGGATATAATAGCTCTTTCTTTGAAAGGGCTGGAAAACAGACTTCTCCGCCGGGATATGCATCTTAAACTGACAGATGAAGCAAAATCTTTCATAGCAGAAGAAGCGTATGACCCGCACTATGGAGCAAGACCTGTTAACCGTTATCTGCAAAAAAATATAGAGACACAGATTGCATCCATGATAATAAAGGGCGATATAGTCGACGGCCAGACGGTTGTTATAAACAGCGATGGCAGCAGACTTGAGATTTCAGCTGAATAAAAGAGATTAAACTAAAAGTCTCGCTGAGAATTAAATAAATAATCCCCTTTTGTCAGTCAACTTGATATGTATTCTAAATTCAGCTATCCGGCGGATATGATACAAATCAGGCTTAAGAATTGGCAAAGGGGGATTTTTAAATTGGGTGATTTGGATGTCAGAAACTTTAATAATCGTTGATTAAGGGCATATTTTATTGTAAAATGGGTACATGTTTTTTATAGGAGGAGTTATGGGGGTATTTGAAGTATTTATGATAGGCATAGGGCTTTCAATGGATGCATTTGCCGCTGCGATATGTAAAGGTTTGTCCATGAGAAAGGCGACTTTGTCAAATATTTTGATAATTGCATTGTTTTTTGGCGGATTTCAGGCGTTTATGCCTGCAGCCGGATATTTTTTGGGGAAACAGTTTGAAGAGTATATAGTGGCTGTGGATCATTGGATAGCATTTTTACTGCTGTTATTCATAGGCGGAAAGATGATAATAGAAGTCATAAGGGGAAGCGATGAGGAAGAATCCCGGATTTTGGAAACAGCAGTAGACATAAAAGAGATACTTATATTAGCGGTTGCAACCAGTATAGATGCTTTGGCAGTGGGAATTTCTTTCGCATTTTTAAAGGTTGAAATCGTAAGCGCCGCAGTAATGATAGGTGCTACCACCTTTATTTTGTCAGCAATAGGTGTATTGATAGGGAAGAAGTTCGGATTCAAATACAAGAACAAGGCAACGGTTGCAGGCGGTCTTATTCTTATTTTGATAGGAACTAAAATTTTGCTTGAGCACCTTGGAATTATTTAGATGGTGCTTTAAAAATTTATTTTCGCCTGAGCATAGATTTGTACATGTGTATTTCGGCGGCTTTTGCACCGGCATGAGGATCATGAGCGGTAAAGGCATTGAATATAGCACGGTGTTCTTCCAAAACTGTAGGAAGATAATTTAACGGATATTTAATTTCGGCATTGGCATGTTTTATGATAAAGTTGTACCGGTGAAGTCGCTTTTCAAGTTCGGCATTATGAGCGGCATTATATATTATGGAATCAAAGCCTTCGTTGATTTTAAGAATTTTATCAAGGTCATTGCTCATGGTGTAAAACTGCATAAAATCAAAGGTTTCCGAAAGTAAGTCCATTTGATGTTCATCAATTCTTTCTATCGCCCACCTTACGCACTGAATTTCAAGTATTGTCTTTAGGTGAAAATAATCATCGGCTTCTCTTGCCGTTAATCCGGATGCAAAAACACCTCTGTTTGGAATCGAATAGGTAAGGCCGTTGCCTTCTATTCTCCTGAGAATTTCACGGATGGGAGTGCGGCTCATATTGAATCTTCTGCAAAGTTCTGCTTCGTTAATCCGCTTATCTTTAGGAATTTTACCTGTAATTATATCTATTTCTATATTTTCTTCTGCTATTTGGGCAGGAGTTTTTTTCTCTTTATAATCATTACTTAAAAAATCCAGCTTTAACATTTTATTGCCCCCACTTTAAATTGTATACGATTTTAACATTTAAAAGTTGTTCAGTCAAGTAGGATAGTCTTGTATACATGTCGGAATATAACGGTTAAAGGACTTGAATAACAAAGAAAGTAAACGGTGCGCTAATTGAATAATACAATTAGTTCCTCTCCTTTGCAGACTAAAAGAAAGATGCAAAGAAAGAGCATTTGTGGTAGAATTTAAGTAATAAAAGAGGAGTGTAGCATATGGTATATCTGTCTTATTTTTCGTTTCCTGAGAGAGAAAGTGAATATAGTTATTTGATGAGGGAAAAAAAGACATGTTTCGATAGTTACTACCCATTTGGAATATTGTCGGAGCGTAATCTTCTTAATATTGATTTTGAGCCTATTACACTGCTTTGCGGAGGCAACGGATGCGGAAAAACAACGGCTCTGAATGTTATAGGGGAAGCTCTTAAGCTTAAAAGAGACACACTTTACAATCGAACCAACTTTTTCGACAATTATACGGATATGTGTGATTATAGGTTATATTCATCATTACCCGATTCAAGCAGAGTAATAACAAGTGATGATGTGTTTGATCATATGCTTAATTTGAGAACTATCAATGAGGGCATAGACATTAGAAGAGAGGAACTGCTTGAAGATTATCTCGATACTAAGTATGCTGATTTTCATTTCAAAACTCTTGAAGATTACGATAAACTAAAAAAGGTAAACTTGGCGAGAAGAACTACACAATCAAAATATGTAAGGAAATCTCTGATGGACAATATCCGTGAAAATTCCAACGGAGAAAGTGCTTTCAGATATTTTGTTGAAAAGATAGATTTACCCGGACTATACCTCTTAGATGAACCGGAAAACAGCCTTTCGCCGGAAAAGCAGATAGAACTTAAAGAATATATAGAGAATTCAGTGCGCCTTGGATGTCAATTTATAATAGCAACCCATTCTCCTTTTATGATGGCATTAAAAGACGCCTTAATATATGACTTGAGCGGTGAATCTGCCGAGGTTAAAAAATGGACTGAAATTGAAAATGTAAGAGTTTACTATAATTTTTTTAAGAAACACGACAAGGAGTTTTAATATGAGCGGAATAAAAAATGAGCCTAAGATTAAAAACGGACTTATAAAGGCCATAAGAGAGCAGCTTGAGCACAGAGCACTTTGGATGTATCTTCTGTGTGATGAAGCAAGAAAAAAAGGATTGCCGCCGGAGGAATATGCCCCCTCTGCCATAAAAAGGTGCGGCCTTTATCAAGGAAAAGCTTTAAGAGCAAAAGCAGGCGGTGGCGAATCACTTAAGGGGCTTAAAAAAACGCTTTTTACAAAGCCTGCACAATGGGTATTTGAAATGGATATAAAACGCTGCACCGACGATAATCTTGATATAGACTTTCATTACTGTCCGTTGGTTGCGGCATGGCAGAAGCAGGGTTGTTCAGATGAAGAGATACAGGTTTTATGCGACCATGCGATGTGCGGAGACAGGGGAATTGCAGAAAGTTTCGGTTGTGAACTTGACCTTTTGTCCACTATAGCCGGCGGTGATGATGTTTGCCGCATAAGATTTGTTAGAAGAAAAAAATAAAAAGGAAAATAAAATGGCATTTGATTATAAAAAGGAATATAAAGAATTTTATATGCCGGGGAAAAAGCCGTCTATTGTAGAAATACCTAAAATGAATTACATAGCCGTCAGAGGTAAGGGCGATCCGAATCAGGAAAACGGTTCATATCAGAATTCATTGAAGTTGCTTTATCCCATAGCATTTACTATAAAAATGAGTTACAAAGGAAGCCGTAATATAGAAGGATATTTTGAATATGTAGTTCCTCCCCCTTGAGGGGTTTTGGTGGCAGGATGGAATTTCCGGCGTAGATTATTCTCAGAAAGATAAATTTAACTTCATATCAGCCATAAGACTGCCGGATTTTGTTTCAAAAGAAGATTTTGAATGGGCGATTGATGAAGCCTCGGCTAAAAAGGGCATTGATTTTTCGCCTGTTGAATTTATGACAATGGAAGAAGGCCTATGTGTTCAGTGCATGCATATCGGTCCATATGATAACGAGCCTGAGACTGTTGACATGATGAATACATTTTTAGGGGAAGAGGGATATGAAAACGATTTTGAGAGCGGAAGGCTTCACCATGAGATATATTTAAGCGACCCTCGAAGATGTCAGGCGCAGCGACTGAAAACGGTAATCAGGCATCCCATAAAAAAACGATAGCAAACAATAATAAATTTGAACAAAGACATTATTTAGGAGATAAAGATTATGTTTAACAAGAAAAAAACGAAAAGCAAAGGAAATAATCTTGAATCTATTGTAAGCAAAGGGCTTATAGATGTTACAAAGCCACTGTTTGAAAATTTCAATAAACTCATGGCATATTACAGATGTGCTATCATGGAAGTGGAAACAAAGCTGAATGTATTAAATGAACAGTTTTCTTTACAATATGATCGTAACCCGATAAACAGTATCCAGACAAGACTTAAAAGAATGGAAAGCATAAGGGATAAATTGGAAAGAGATAAATTTCCTCTTACTGTAGGATCAATAGAGGAAAACCTTAATGATGTAGCAGGTGTCAGGGTGATATGTTCATTTCCTGAGGATGTATACATGATTGCAGAGGCTCTTTTAAATCAGGATGATATAACATTGATTGAAAAAAAGGACTATATAAAGAATCCGAAGCCTAACGGATACAGAAGCCTTCACCTTATTGTTACTGTTCCTATTTTTTTGTCTGATGAAAAAAAGCTTATGAAAGTTGAAATTCAGCTCAGAACTATTGCAATGGACTCGTGGGCTTCTTTGGAACATCAGCTCAGATATAAGAAAGACTGTGAATTTACAGAAGAGATGGCAGGTGAGCTGTATCGTTGTGCTCAGATAAGTGCAGAGCTTGATGATAGGATGGATAAACTAAGAAGCATAGTACACAGAGATGAGGAAGAACGAAATAAGAGGGAGTTATAATATACAAACAATGATATTGCCAGGTAGTATCAGTAAAGGAGAACGACTATGAAAGATGATTCCAAAGAAACAGGACTTCACCTCCTGGAAAAAGGCAGACAAGGTGTTTTCAGAATGGTTTTCAGCCGTTCCGGATTGATTCTTGTTTTGCTTGCCATGCAAGTGCTGTTTCTGTTTTGCATATTCCATAGATTTGAGGAATTTCTGCCGCATATTTATGGCGGCGTAGTTATTTTTACAGTTTTTATGGTGCTGTATTTGCTTAACAGTTCCATGGACCCGACATCAAAGATAACATGGCTTGTTGTTGTTATGCTGTTGCCTGTGTTTGGAGCTTTATTATTTCTCTATACACAAAAGGACATAGGACATCGTGCCCTTAGAAAGCGTTATGCTCAGTTAAACAAGGAAACCGAGGAATCTCTGAAACAAGACGCTAAGACGGAAAAAGATTTACGAAGCTTAGATTCGGGAGCCGAAGCACTTTCACGCTATGTTAGGCGCAGCGGATGTTATCCGATATATGAGAATACTGCCGTGACATATTTTCCACTTGGCGAAGATAAGTTTAAAGAAATGCTTATACAATTAAAAAAGGCAGAACACTTCATATTTTTGGAATATTTTATTGTAAATGAAGGAGAAATGTGGGGTAAGATTCTTGAGATTTTAGCACAAAAAGCGAGAGAGGGTGTAGATGTCAGAATGCTTTACGATGGCACTTGTGAACTTTCTACGCTTCCTCACGACTACCCAAAGCGCCTTGAAAAATTAGGCATTAAATGCAAAATGTTTGCCCCTATCAAGCCGTTCGTTTCTACACATTACAATTACAGAGATCACCGTAAGATTTTGGTTATCGACGGAAAAACAGCCTTTAACGGAGGTATAAATCTGGCGGACGAATACATAAATGCCTATGAAAAACACGGGCATTGGAAAGATACGGCTGTAATGGTTCAGGGAGAGGCAGTACGCAGTTTCACAAGGATGTTTCTTCATATGTGGTTTTTGGACGAAAAAGAAACGGATTTTGACAGTTTCTTGAATGTGCCTATTGAACCGCAGAGTGAAAACGGTTTTGTAATGCCTTACGGCGATTGTCCGCTTGATAAAGATAAAGTGGGCGAGCAAGTATATATAGATATGCTGAACAGGGCGCAAAACTATGTTCATATAATGACGCCTTATTTGATTTTGGATGGCGAACTTGAAAATGCACTTAAATATGCTGCCGAGCGAGGAGTAGATGTAAGAATTATTCTCCCGGGTGTACCGGACAAGTATATTCCTTTCTCGCTTGCTTTGACACATTATAAGTCGTTATTGGAATCAGGTGTAAAAATTTATGAATACACACCAGGTTTTGTTCATGCAAAAGTTTTTGTGTGTGATGACAAAGAGGCTGTTGTCGGCACAATAAATCTTGATTATCGCAGTCTTTATCATCATTTTGAATGTGCTACTTATATGTGGAAAACAGACTGCATTTATAAGATTGAAGAAGATTTTGAATTTACTAAGAAAGAATGCAGAGAAATCACTGTCGATATGATTAGGAAAGAGCCGCTTAAACGCAGATTGCTTGGCTTTGTCGCAAAAGCTGTTGCACCACTGCTGTAATCGACACAGTAAGCAGGAGGTTTTATAATGCTGAAAGTTATCCTATTGGTTTTGTACATAGTTACCATCTTAGCAGTAATTTTTGTGGAGCGAAAGAATCCGACAGAAGCAATGCTGTGGGTAATTGTAATGGTTTGTATTCCATATTTGGGAATGCTGCTTTATCTTGTATTTGGAAGCACTACGGCAATAAAGTTAACATCTGTTATCAGACGAAGGAGACTAAGCAAGCGGCTTCCGGCTTCAAATGCACCTCAGGACTTGTTGTCCGGTCAGCAGTTTTCCGATGAAGATCTTCAGGTTATGCAGTTTAATGCCAATTATAATAACAGTCCGGTGACTTGTTATGATGACTACCGGTTATTTATAACCGGTGAAACACATTATCGCGCGTTGTTTAAAGATATTAAAGACGCAAAAGAAAGCATTTATGTATTGTTCTACACAATTCATAATGATGTCATGGGAGAAGCATTGGTTAAGGCACTTGCTGAGAAAGCAAAAGAGGGTGTAACTGTACTTGTGATGTGCGACTTCATTGCTAATCTGTCGACACCTCGTAAAATGTTTAAACCTCTTATTGATGCCGGGGGAAAAGTTATCCGTGTAAAACCTTACCTTACACATTATCGCAGTCATCGTAAGATAGTTACCATAGATCATGAAATAGGATATATCGGCGGAATGAATATCGGTAAACAGTATGCAAATCTTGCCGAAAAGAAAAACCCATGGAGAGATACACAAATTCGATTGACCGGAGCATGTACCGCAACTTTGGATGCATATTTTATGGCAGATTTTTTATGTGCTGTAAGACGAAGAGACTGGGAAGATATGGTAAAGCACATGGAGTCAATTAAGCTTCCGCCGCAGAAAAGAACAGATAATCTATGTCAGTTTGTCGTAGGGGGAGTGGACAATGACAGGGAAGCTGTTAAGATGAATTATCTCAGTATGATACGAAGTGCCAAAAAGAAAATAAGGATTCAATCTCCTTATTTTATTCCTGATGCGTCTGTTCTTGATGCACTTAAAACAGCAGCTGCATCAGGAGTGGAAATTGAACTTATGATACCGGGAATTAAAGCCAGCTTTTTCCTTGACCCGGTGACGACTTATTATGCGGGTCAAATCATGGAATTCGGTGCAAAGGTTTATAAATACAGAGGGTACATACATGCAAAGACCATGACTGTAGATGATGAATTGTGTTGCATTGGCTCTGTTAACATGGATATGCGTTCTCTAATGGTTGATGATGAAATTTGCGGTATATTCTATGCGAATAACATGGTACACGAATATATAGAAATTTTTGAGAAAGATATTTTGAATTGTGAACCTTATATATATGAACAGTTCTTAGCCAGAGGACGGAAAGAAAAATTTGCAGAATGCGTTTTTCTGCCATTCACCCCGTTGATGTGATGTTTGTCTGAACAGAGAGAGAAACGCTCACAAAATGATATTTTAAAGGATGATGAATACCATTTTGCATTGATATATGATGAAGATGTTTTTGTTGGCTTAATTTTATATTGGGAGCAAGAAGAGTTCATTTATATTGAACATTTCTGCATTCTTCCGGAAATGCGAAATAAGCAGTATGGACAGAAAACATTAGCCCTTTTGGCGAAGCAAGGTAAAACACTGATTCTTGAGATTGACTTGCCTATAGACGATATTTCCAAGCATAGGAAAGGATTTTATGAAAGGTGTGGTTTTGCAGAAAACTATTTCACCCATACTCATCCGCCGTATCATAAAGGAACAGAGGGACACCGCTTAGTTGTAATGTCTTGGCCGAAGCAGATTTCTCAAGGTCTGTTTGACAGTTTTAGTGATTATCTGAAGAACAGAGTTATGGAGAATGTTTTGGATTAGGGAAATTTTGTATAGATATTGTTACTGATTATCTTCCATGCTGAGTAAATATGGCAAAGTGGGATGAATCCGAAAACCTTGCAGTATATTATGGGACATTCGGATATAAGCGTTACGTTAAACACCTATACACATATAGGCTATGACGACGCAAAAGAAGAACTGAAACGGGTAGTAAATGTGGAGTAGTAAAATGCGGAGTCAGCTTTCAATTTACTACTTTTTGTACTACTTTTGAGGTAAAAGATGTGCTAATTTATACTAGGATATGCCACGAATGAGAGGAAACAGCAAGCGGAAGAAACGATAGTTAGGAAAGCGGGTTATACATAATATGAATTGTAACCAGCTCGGAAACGGGCTGGTTGTTTTATCGGCAAAATTGCCGGTAAAACTTTAAAATGGGGTTTTACTATTAAAAAATGAGCGAAAAAGAGGGGAAAATATTTTGTGAAACGGATTTTTGATTTACAAAGATAGTTTGGGATTTAAATAAAGATAAATGATGCCGAAAACGGCAAAAATATAAGATATAAGTAAAGATAAATGTTTGATAATTTGCCGATAATGTGATATGCTATATCATAATAAAGTGTAAAATTTGATTTGAATTATAACGGAGGAGAGCAGGTGCGATACCTTTCAGTTACTGAAATAGCAAAAAAGTGGAATGTTTCAGAGCGCAGCGTCAGAAATTATTGCGCTCAGGGACGAGTAGACGGTGCGTTTCTTACCGGAAAGACCTGGAACATTCCTGAAAATGCAGAGAAGCCGGAGCGTTCAAACAAGAAAAGAGAACGACCAATTACATTGTTGGATATTTTGCAGGAGCAGAAAGCAAGTAAGTATTCCGGCGGCATTTACCATAAGACACAGATTGATTTGACATACAATTCTAACCATATTGAAGGAAGCCGTCTGACCCACGATCAGACCAGATACATCTTTGAAACCAATACCATCGGTGTAGAAAAAGAAGTGCTGAATGTGGACGATGTGATTGAAACAGCAAATCACTTCCGTTGCATTGATATGATTATTGATAATGCAAAGGCAGCACTGACAGAGAAGTTTATCAAGGAACTTCACTTGATTCTGAAGAGTGGCACTAGTGATTCCAGAAAAGATTGGTTTGCTGTAGGCGACTATAAAAAGATGCCAAATGAAGTTGGTGGCATGGAAACAGCGCTTCCGGAAGAAGTTGCCGATAAGATGAAAGTTCTGTTGAGAGAGTACAACGGAAAAGAAGAAAAGACTTTTTGTGATATTTTGGATTTTCATGTGAAGTTTGAGAAAATCCATCCGTTCCAGGATGGCAATGGTCGCGTGGGCAGACTGATTATGTTCAAGGAATGCCTGAAATACAATGTTGTTCCGTTCATTATTGAAGATAATCTTAAGATGTTCTATTATCGTGGGCTGAAAGAGTGGAACAATGAAAAAGGCTATCTGACGGATACCTGTTTGACGGCACAAGATAAGTATAAAGCGTATTTGGATTATTTTAGGATTGCTTATTAAGAATAGTCTAAATTAGATTTTTAATTAGAAAGACATATGGTGAAACAAATGATCAAAGTACAGTGGGAACTTGAAGAAGCAGTAGCTTTGTTTGATATTTAAGGTTGAAAATAGGTCTTGGCAGGGCGAAAATCCCTGCCAAAGTACCCCATTTAGTACGCCACTTGCTAAAAAAACTATGTAGAGAGGCGTAGATTTATAAATTTCACACTTGAAAATTTGTGCAGAATAAATAAAAAAATAGAGATATAAAGACTTATAAAGAGGTAAAAATGTATGATAAAGGTAATTTTTATCTGCCACGGCAACATATGTCGTTCTCCGATGGCAGAGTTCGTTTTTAAAGACATGGTCCATTGTGCCAAGTTGGAAGCTGAGTTTTATATTGAATCGGCTGCTACCAGCAGAGAAGAAATAGGAAACGATATCCATTACGGAACTAAAAGAAAGCTTGATGAAGCAGGCATTCCGTACATGAAGCGTAAGGCAAGGCAGATGACTAAGGCGGATTATGACAGCTTTGACTACATAATTGGTATGGATGATGCAAATATAAGAAATATATGTAGAATTGCAGGTTGCGACACAAAAAATAAAGTGTTTAAATTGCTTGATTGGACAGATAGAGGTGGGAATATAGCAGACCCTTGGTACACCGGTAATTTTGATGTTACTTATGATGATATTCGAGAAGGTTGTTTTGCTTTTTTTGAATATCTCAAAAAAGAAGGAAAAATCTAATGTACTATACATATATGATTAGATGTGTTGATAATTCCATATATACAGGAATCACCACAGATATTGAAAGGCGTTTTAGGGAGCATATTGAACAGGAGGGAGCCGGGGCAAAGTATACACGAAGTCACAGGCCTCTTGAGATATCTGCTGTATGGAGCAGTAAAAATCGCAGCTTGGCTTCAGCTTTGGAATATAGAATAAAACGCTTAAGTAAGAAACAAAAGGAAGAGCTTATAAGTAAACCTGACTACTTGGAAAAGTTTTTAGGAGATAAGGTTGAAATCGGTGAATATAGTATAGTTCCGGATTGTGGAGCTAATGTTTAAGCATAAGTTGTAATTTATGGTAATTTTTGTAAAAAAACATCTTGAAAATTTTCAAAGTATCGTGGTATAATTGTATTGTGGATATTTGTAAGTAATGCAAGGCGGTTGCCTTAAACTCCCCCATCTTAGGAGGTAGATTTCATCCGTTAAGGACATATTTACAAATTGCGGGGCAGCCACTTTGGATGGGCAATTTCCTAATATGTAATATATAGGTTAAACATTAAAACACTGATAAATTTTATCAAAGAGAATGGATTTTATCCGTTCTCTTTTTTCATATAACAACTCAACGCAGCCGAGAGGCTGCTTTTTTAATACAGACAGTTACTGCTAAATCCAAGAAAAGACTAAAACGCTAAAAAAGGGGGGGAATGAACTTGCTGAAAGTCTTTATAGCATTAACAATAATATTTTTTGAGGGATACAAATCTATGTATTCAGCTTTAATTGAATTAGAGGATGAATAGAAAGGAGAACAAATATGAAATCTAATGAAGTTACAAGAGAAAACAAAGGCAAGAAAAAGGTAGCATTGATTCTTGCAGCGATACTTTTAATCAGTGCAGGCATGACTACTGCATACTTTACGGATCACGCAGCTAAAATGAATGAATTTACATTCGGAAGCGTAAAGACTGAACTTACAGAAACAAACTGGGATACATCAGAAGATGGCAAAAAGGCGGCAGCACAAGTAAGACCGAATATGACTTTGGTTAAAGACCCGGTAATAAGCAACACCGGTACAAGTGATTCATACAACTTCATCGCATTCAGAGTCCCTTATGAAAAGTATGCGGCAGTAGGAACATTTGGAGATATTACAGTAAACGGAGTTGTGAAAGAGGGACAGTGCAAAGACTTTGATGTGAATGGAGCAGAGGGTGTTGATATCGGACTTAAAGATTTGTTTAAGCACGAAGTAAACTCCGCCAACTGGATTTTAGTGGAAGATAAAGTCGGCAATGGATACCACGAATATGTATACGCATATGCTACAGGAAAAGACGCATCTACAGGTACAATGACAGCGCTTAAAAAAGGACAGAAAACATCAGCCCTCTTTACAAACGACAGAATAAGAACCATCAACCTTGTAGAAGATGAATGGGCAACACAAAACGGCTGTGTTACAACGGAAAACATCAAGTTTAATATCCCGGTTCGTACATATTCCATCCAGACAACAGACATAGTCCTTACAGACCAGGCGGGGGACATAGGTAAGACAGACCCAATGACAGTATGGAAAGTTGTAAAAGGACAGGTAAACAGCAAATATGAGGGAATGGCAGAAGCAAACTGGGGAAATGTAAGAGGAGCTAACAACACAAAAGGTGATGATACTTCCGTACACACAGCAACAGGAGCAAAGAAAGCAAGATAGAAGAGGATTAAGATAGGAGCATGACTATGGAAAAGAAATATATAAAAGGCATAGTTACCCTTCTTGTATTAACATCAATATTTGCTCTAACAGCAGCTTACCGGACAGACCATAAGGCAAAAGTAAACACTTTCACGAGTGGTAAAGTGAGTATTTCTTTAACAGAAGAAAAATATAACCTGCCTGAAAATGTGAAAGCAAGAAAAGATATTGCACCCCTTGAAAAAGTGATCAAAGACCCGAAAATAACAAATAAAGGAAAATCAAGCGCATATGTCTTTATTGAACTTTTTATGCCAAGGACAGACAGAATAAGGATTGATGATGCAGGTCAAAAGCTGCCTATAGGATACCGAGACGCATTTTTGTTTACTAAAAATACAGGCTGGCTTCAAGTAGAAAAAGAGGTTGTCACAGTATCCGGCAAAGAGTATTACAGATATGTATATGCTTACGCAACCGGTACTGCAAGCTCCGGCAAAATGACTGCCCTAAAAAAGGGGAAGTCAACACCGACCCTCTTTGTTAATGATGAGCTTGAGCATAGGAATTTCATAGAATCAGAAGAGAAAGTAACATATGATATTCCTATCTTCGCTTATGCTGTTCAAACAACAAATCTTGGCAGCAGCCTGCCGTCTACAGTTTGGAATATTATCAAGGAACAAAAGCAGTCAGAGGGGAGGAAGTAATAAATGAATAAGAAAAAGACAGCCGTATTTGTATTGTCATCTATTCTGATAATTTCTTCTCTTTTGGCGGCCTTTACCTTTGCGACAAAAGTAATAAGTGTAGACGGGGAGATTAAAACGCAAGGCGTGGATATATCAATTACTGCCGGTGCTGATGACAGTGAGGTTATGCCGGGTAAAGCCGTAAAGTATGAACCTAAAATACAATATAAAGGTGTGGATTCATGGATAAGACTAAGACTTGATATTTCAAATGAAAATATAAAGGAAGAATATTTTCAAGGTCTTAATGATGACTGGATTAAAAAAGGTGAATATTTCTATTACACCAAGCATGTACATCACAATGAAGAAATAAAGACCTTTAACAGCTTTAAAATTCCATATAAGTGGAACGAACTTGAACCGGAAAACCTTATGGACTCTACATTTCAAGTAGTGGCACTTTGCGACGCTGTGCAGGCAGATAACTTTACTCCCGATTTTAACAGCGAAAAACCTTGGGGAGAGCTTGAAATTGAGGATAGTGACTATGATGGCTCAGAGTATTCCGATAAGGAAAATATCATAAAACATATAGACTTAGAGTTTCTTGGAGCAGGGCAGTACACATTAAGCAGTAAAGATATTATCTTAGATGTACTTCCCGGCGATATATATGAGAATGAAATAAATATATATAACGAGGGGAAGCATGAAACAGAAGTTTCCTTTTATGTATCGGATGCTGAGCTTAAAGAAAAGAGCCTGCTTGATGCTGTAAAGCTTAAAATGGAAATTGACGGAAAACCGTTTTATGACGGAACGCTTAGGGCAGCAAAGCTTACAAAAGAACAGAGCCTCTGCTATATGAAACCGGGCGAAAAGCATATTTTGTCTTATGAGATTACAGTTCCCGCAGAGCTTAAAAACGACTATCAGGACAAGCTTGACTTTTTCACATGGAATTTCTCAAGCATAGAATATCCTAAAGTTCCAAAGACAGGTGATACTGCAAGTTTTTTAATATACATCATGATCGCTTCTTTATCATTGATTTTGTTAATTAAGGTTAAAAGGAAAGAGAGTAAAAAAGATGAAAAGTAGGGAAAAAATACCGGTTTACCTTTTTATCTTTATTGCAATTCTTGTGATTTTAAGCGGTATACGGCCAATGATTGTAATGTCGGGTTCGATGAAGCCTGCTATTTATACGGGAAGCCTTTGTTTAGTCTTAACAAAGGCTTCCTTTGACAATATACAAGAGGGGGATGTAATCACATATGAGGTGCTTGATACTAAAGTAACTCACAGGGCGGCTAAGATATCAGAAGAGGGAATAGTAACAAAAGGTGATGATAATGATGTGGCCGACCTTGGAATTGTGACAAAAGACAATTTCTACGGGAAAGTTGTTCTCAGTATTCCGTATTTAGGTTACATTGCCTTTTACATTAAAAAATATATATGGTTCATATTGGCACTTTTATGTGTTCTGGCTGTTTTACCGAGAAGAAAGAAAAGAGAGGTGATGAGAAATTGAAGTGGAAGAAAAGATTAGCAGTACTGCTTGCAATCAACCTGATATTTACCTGCAACTTGTTTTTTGCCTATGGTGAGGAGTTAATAAGCAGTGACAATGCAGTATCAGAAGAAGTAATTCTAAATGAAAGCGAGGCTATTACAGGTGAAGAAAATACAGAGGGTAATAAAGCGCCAATGAGAGCTGAAGCTGAGCCGATTACGAAAAACAAAGAAGAAGCTAATGAGACTTTTTATGAAGAAAGTAAATATATTGATTTAAGTGAGAATTTTGCCGAATCCAAAGCTATTACGAAGCTTGGAAAGATTGATTTAAGCGTTGATAATACAAGTGATAATTCAGACTCCTTACTTCGCTCAAGTCCGCCCTTTTATCCTGACAGCTACGGCGTTCCCATAGCAGGATTTAATCAAACGCCCTCATGGATAAAAAGAGTCCCTAATGATAAGCAAAATGACATAATGAAACCGGCAAACACCATACCTATCGGAGCAGGGACTGCAACAAGATTAAACAGTAATATGACATTGACAAATGACGGCTCTGTCACTTTTAGTCGTATACCGGACAAAGTAACAAATTACGGCAATATTGTTCAATATACAAACGATAACGCAGGGTACATTGCAGGAAGAGCTATCAAGTCAAATACTGTAATAAAGATGATAAGTGACAGCACTTCATCATCATATTTTGGTGAAAGAAGCTGTATGGCAGTATATCCGGGTTTAGACCTTAATACAAACCTTGAGGGTATTTGTTTTATCAGTATGCACCCGGATCAATTTAGTGGTGATAATCCAAGCATCAGATCTAAACCATTAAACTCATTTGTTGTAGATGTTGAAATCAGATACAAAGATACTAATGAGATTGTAGATAAGCCGCTTGAAATACTTGTATCTGATTTAGATGTGCTTCAAAATGCTTTCTATGTACCGGAGTCAATGCACTTTGATAACAGTTTAGTGGATTTCAGTGCATATGACCGTACTCAGTTAAGGTATAACTCTACAAGTACAATGTCAGAATTCACAAAAGGTTTTGTCGGATCTCCGAATAACACTGCCGTGTATGGTGACGATTCGATTTTTGTTAGAGGCGGACATGCCAAGACAAGAAACGGTAAGTTCAGAGTGGGATTTACAGAGTGTAACTGTACTACCTTTTTAAATGTTGGTGCTGCCGAATACACGGTTAAGCCGCCGGTAGGTAAGCTTAAATTAAAAAAGACAGTAGCTAATGATGAGCATTTAACATCATTATGCCCTGAGCAGTATTCTCTTGAGGGAGCTGAATACACAGTATACAGCGATTCAGCATGTACTAACAAAGTTGGGGTACTAAAGACAACTGCACAGAAGAAAGGTACAGATGGGAAACTCTATGCCGAATCCAACGCACTTGAATTGGAGTTTAAGGCTAACGAAAAAGAAAAAACTTTCTATGTCAAAGAAACGAAAGCCTCAAAGGGATACCGGCTTGATAAAACACCGTATTATGAAGTAAAAGTTAAAAGCGGTGAAACAAAAGTGCTTCCGGTAAAGGAAAAGCCTGATTTTGACCCGTTAACGCTTACTCTTCAAAAGCAGATACCGGACGGTCATCCGGAGTTTCAAAAGTACCTTGAGGGGGCTGAATATACGGTAAGGTACTATCCTGAGTTTTATACGACAGAAGCAGAAGTCAAAGGTAAAACGCCGCTTCGCACTTGGGTATTTAGGACTGACTCAAATGGGATAATTAAATTTGCTGATAGGTGGAGAATCGGTGGCGATCAGCTTTTTAAGAATGATAAAGGTGTTGTATTAGGTTTATTTGGCACATACACATTTGAAGAAACGAAAGCACCAAGTGGTTTTCATAAAAATACCGGTCTTGAAATACGGCAGATAAAACAAGGTGTAACTCCACCGGATATCAATGCTACCAATGCACCGGTATTCAGTGAGCTTCCCGATGAGAATATGAATCACAGCATTACCCTTACTAAAAAGATAAAGGAATCAGATGTGTATAAGGCGTATGGATATCCGACAGCAATATTTGAACTTAAAGGCATGGATATATACGGCAATGAATACATCTTTAGAAAATCCGTAACCCTTGATAAGTCTACATTAAAAAACGGATATTACAGCGGATCTGTTACTTTTGACAATTTAGAAGCAGGTGAATACACAGCAAGGGAGATAAAGACATCGAGATATGTATTAAAGGGGATTGGCAGTGTATCTGAAAACGGAAAGGTTAAGAGTGATAACACCATAGATTTTGAACTTGTTAATACTGAAAAAGGTAAGGCTACATATGAAAACAAGATTTCAACATGGAAGAACACATCCCACAATGCCGTATGCGTAAATCACTTTTAAAGGAAAGGAGCAGAAAATATGAAGAAAAAGAAAATGTTAACATCAATCTTTGTAATCGTGCTTCTTTCTGCCATATGTGTTTTGACATATGCTTTCTACATTGATAAAGATGAAATTATCAATACGGCAGATTCAGCAGACAGCAAGATTGAAATAGTTGAAGAGTTTCCGCCGCCACCGGATTCTTCTTATCCTAAAAACTATACTCAAATCAAAGAAGTTAAGATAAAAAACATTAAGGATAAAAGTTATGTAAGATGTTTTTTGGAGTTAAGCGATGAAAATTTCTCAAAATCCGTTCAGCTTAACTTCAGCGGCGATCCCAACTGGGTAAAAGAGGGTGAATACTGGTATTACAAACTTCCCCTCGATACGGGAGAAATGACTAAACCACTACTAAAAAGTGTCCTTTTTAAGACTGATGTAGCGAAAAACAAATTTGATATTATTGTTTATGCCGAAAGCGTACAAGCGGAGGGGTATGACAATTACATTAGTGCCTTTGATGACATAAGATAATAAATTTCATAGCGTTTAAAGATGGCACGGAAAAATTTATTATGATGAATTAGAAATGATGGATTTTATCTATAACAACGGTCCTCTTATATCCTCATGGGGAGTAGGAGATTATGAGCAAAAGTTAGTAGGTTATAAAAAGAAAACAATTCATCATGAAGAAGTGGGACACTGGGAATATATATAATTCTTGGTTTTCAGCAATTTAATTATTTATAAAAGAGAATAGGCTAACAGCTTGTTCTCTTTTATCTTTCAAAAGATATGAAATCAAAAAGCAACTCTTATTTGTAATGCAAAGCGGGG
>CAJMLH010000034.1 GCA_905214195.1 uncultured bacterium | reverse complement strand
CAGGTAATGGCGGCAACAGTAGGTTCTCTTGGATTTGCCATATTTTTAAAAATGAGAGGAAAACAGATAGCCCTGGCAGGACTTGGCGGAGCAATAACATGGACTGTATGCCTCATGTGTCAGCAAGAAGTGGAAGGCAATTTTGTGCCTTATTTCATTGCTTCGATTTTTGTTGCCGTATATGCAGAAATAATGGCAAGGTTAAACAGAGCTCCGGCAACGATATTTTTGACCGCTGCGGCAGTTCCTCTTATTCCGGGAGGAAGCCTTTATTACACTATGGCGGGTCTCGTAAACGGAGACGAAATAATGTTTGAAGAAAGCGGAAGTGCAGCAGTTACCATAGCACTGGCAATTTCTCTTGGATTTGTTGTAGTATCAATTATAACAAGATATATGAGGGCTTTTAGAGGAAGAAAAGCATAGTCATATCTTTCCCAAAGAAATAATAGACTGTAGAAGTGAGTTTCTTTGGGAGGGAAAATATGAAAAATACTACTGATAATATTTACGAAACAAATAAGGCTGCGGTAGCAGGTTTAGTTAAAACGCCACTTAAATTCAGCCATAAGACATATGGAGAAGCCTTTTATACTTTTGTGCTGGGGATAGAGAGAAGAAGCGGGTATGTGGATGAAATAAATATCATGATTTCGGAAAGACTCATATACGAACGCTCTCTTTATGTAGATGATTTTGTTGAAATTACAGGACAGGTAAGAACTTACAATGAAAGTGTAGGTGGAAAGAATAAGCTCAATGTAGTTGTATTTGCAAGAGAAATAGAAATTGTTGAGGAAGGGTTTTATTACGAAAATTACATATTCCTTGAGGGATTTCTTTGCAAATCACCTATAAAGAGAACATCTCCTATGGGTAGGGACATCTGTGACATGATGCTGGCAGTCAACAGAATGTATAATAAGTCAGATTATATTCCTTGTATAGCATGGGGGCGAAATGCAAATTTTGCGGAAACTCTTACTGTAGGAACCAAAGTCTTTATTGAAGGGCGCATACAGAGCCGAGAATATAAGAAGAGGCTTGAGGACGGAATGATTGAAATGAGAAAAGCCTTTGAAATATCAATACTTAAACTTGAAGACGAGGATTTGTGTGAAGATGAAAAATATATGGATGAGTTTGAGTAACAGGAATCCTTTTTATTGAAATTTGAGAATTATTATGATAGAATAAGTACCAACTTTTATATATTACGGAGGATAAAAAATGTTCGATATTAACGGAAACGACAACAGCAGATACAATATTGACAATATTGAGCTAATAAAGAAGGCTTCACCTATGGTGGGCGAATTTATCGAAAAAGAATATAACCGCCAGAAGAACAATGTGGAGCTTATTGCCTCCGAAAACTATTGTTCCGAAGCTGTTTTGGCAGCCTGCGGAAGCTGTCTGAGCTGGAAGTATGCAGAGGGATATCCGTATGTAAGAACTTCCGGAAACACAAGCCGTTATTATGGCGGAACTGAGTTTGTAGATCAACTTGAGGAATATGCCTGCGATGTGTGGAGAAAAGTATTTGATACTGATTATCATGTAAATGTCCAGCCTCATAGCGGTTCACAGGCAAATTTTGCGGCTTACAAATCCATTTTAAAACCGGGAGATACGATTTTATCTCTTACATTGGATAACGGTGGTCATCTGACTCATGGTTCGTCAGTAAACTTCAGCGGCAAGTTATACAATATGGTGTTTTATGATGTAGATGAAAGAGGATATATAGACATGGAAGATGTCAGAAAGAAAGCCCATGAATATAAACCTCAGCTCATACTTACAGGAGCATCTGCATATTCAAGAATAATCGACTTTGAAGCGTTTGGTGAAATTGCAAGAGAAGTAGGTGCATACTTTATGGTGGATATGGCTCATATAGCCGGACTTGTTGCAGGCGGAGCACATCCTTCTCCATTCGGACACGCAGATATTGTAACTACAACTACACATAAGACCCTTAGAGGTCCAAGAGGAGGACTTATCTTTGCAAGACAGGAGCTGGCAAAGAAAGTAGACAGTGCAGTATTCCCTTATGCACAGGGTGGTCCTCTTGAGCATATAATCGCCGGTAAGGCTATTTGTGCGGAAGAGGCTTTGAGACCTGAATACAGAGAATATATCAGTCAGGTAGTAAAGAACTGTAAGGCTCTGTCAGATGAATTTATAAAGTTGGGTTACAAGGTAGTAACAGGCGGTACAGATAATCATTTGATATTGCTTGATTTATCAGATGAACCGTTTAGCGGAAGAATACTTCAGGAAAGATGCGATGAAATAGGCATAACTTTGAACAAGAACTGCGTACCTTGTGAAAAGAGGACTCCAAAGGAAACTTCAGGCGTAAGAATAGGTACTGCCCCTATGACGACAAGAGGTTACAAGGAAGAAGACTTTGTAAAGGTAGTTCACAGAATAGATGAACTTATCAAGACTTTGAGAGAAGAATATAAATAATATACTGTTAAAGAGCTGTTGTCATCTGATATGCAGCTCTTTTATTCGTAAAGGTGGTAGCTATGTATAAGCTTTTTATAATAGAAGATGATATCGGTATAGCGCAGGAAGTCAAGAATCGTGCAGAAAGCTGGGGAATAGAGTCAAGATACGCTTCAGATTTAAGAGATGTTATGTCTGAGTTTGCTCAATTTGAACCACATATAGTTTTAATGGATATAACACTGCCTTTTTTTGATGGGTATCATTGGTGCAGCGAGATAAGAAAAGTCTCAAAAGTTCCTATAATATTTATTTCCTCAGCTTCAGATAATATGAATATAGTTATGGCTATGAACATGGGCGCAGATGATTTTATTTCAAAGCCTTTTGATGGTAATGTACTTATAGCCAAGGTACAGGCTTTGCTTCGCAGAACATATGATTTCGGAAATGTTATGCCTGTGCTTGAACACAGAGGAGCTATGCTGAATACAGGTAACAGGACTCTTACTTACGGTGATGAAAAGATAGAGCTTACTAAAAACGAATATAGCATATTGCTTACACTTATGGAAAACAAAGGCTCTGTGGTAAGTCGTGAAAAGCTTATGGAAACGCTGTGGGCGACAGATAACTTTGTTGACGAAAATACACTTACTGTAAATATAAGCAGATTGAAGAAAAAATTAGACAAAGCGGGGTTGAAAGATTTTATAACCACGAAATTCGGAGTAGGATATATAATAGATTAAATTAAATGGCGAGAGTGATATTATGAAATTTTTTTGGATTTATTTAAAATCTCACAGAGCTTCAATGATAACATTCATGATACTTGCAGTATTGTTTACGGTTTCCTTTGTTCTTTATCAACTTCCTTTAAGAGCAGTCCTTTATCCTGTATTGCTTTGTTTTATTGCAGGGATATTGATATTCTGGAAAGATTATAATAAAGAATTAAAAAAGCATAAGATGCTAAAGCAAGTATGCAGCATGCAGGTCTCTTTGATGGACGAGTTTCCTTTACCTGACACATATCAGGATGAAGATTATCAGAAAGTGATAGAAAATATAAAGGAACAGTATAAACAGCTTGAGACTGACATGAACATGAAATATTCCAACATGATAGAATATTATACATTATGGGCGCATCAAATCAAGACTCCTATCGCTTCCATGAGACTTACACTGGAAAATAAAGACTCTAAGGAGGCAAGGAAACTTTCGGGAGATTTGTTTCGTATTGAACAATATGTTGAAATGGTGCTTACTTTTTTGCGCCTCGATTCGGATTATACAGATTATGTTATAGAAAGTTTAAGTCTTGACAAGGTTATAAGACATTCTGTCAGAAAATTTTCTTCGGAATTTATAAACAGAAAAATCAAACTCCAATATGAAACTATCGATGCAAATGTCATAACTGACGAAAAGTGGCTTGCGACAGTAATAGAGCAGATTTTATCAAATGCATTAAAATATACTAAAGCAGGAAGTATATCGATATATTTTGAAAATGATAAGCTTTATATTGAGGATACAGGCATAGGAATAGCGCCTGAAGACTTGCCGAGAATTTTTGAAAACGGTTATACAGGTTATAACGGAAGAAAAGACAAAAAGGCCAGTGGCATAGGCCTTTATCTGGTTAAGAGGATATGTACCAATCTTGGAATCGGAATAAAGATAGAGTCGGAATTGAACAAAGGTACGACTGTGATTTTAGACTTTTCAAGAAGAGAACTTGAAATTGAATAACGCAAATTGCATTTCTTACAAAAATGTAAGATTATAATGAGGAATTGTAAGCAGAATCAATTTGCTTTCAATTCCTTTTTTGTTAAAATGAACAGGAAATCAGATAAAGGAGAGTTTGGAAATGAGTATTTTAGAAGTGAATGGTATACAAAAGATATACACAAGCCGGTTTGGCGGTAATAAGGTACAGGCTTTAAAAAATGTGACCTTTAGTGTTGAAGAGGGGGAATATGTAGCTATTATGGGAGAGTCAGGTTCGGGCAAAACAACTCTTCTGAATATTTTGGCAGCTTTGGATAAGCCGACAAGGGGAACGGTGAAGTTAGACGGAAAAGAGCTTACAAAGATAAGAGAGGCGGAAATAGCTACTTTCAGGCGAGACAATCTTGGATTTGTATTTCAAGATTTTAATCTTTTGGACACATTTTCCCTTGAAGATAATATTTATCTTCCGCTTGTTCTTGCAGGGAAAGCATATAAAGAAATGAACAGCAGATTAAAGCCCATAGCTGAAAAATTAGGCATATCAAATCTTCTTAAAAAATATCCTTATGAGGTTTCAGGGGGACAGAAACAGCGTGCGGCAGTGGCAAGAGCACTTATAACAAACCCTAAGATTATTCTTGCCGATGAACCTACAGGGGCGCTGGATTCTAAAAGTACGGATGAACTTTTAAGACTTTTTACACAAGTTAATGAAGCAGGACAGACTATCTTGATGGTTACTCATTCTGTAAAAGCGGCAAGTCATGCGAGCAGGGTGCTGTTTATCAAAGACGGGGAAGTGTTCCATCAGATATATAAGGGGGCTTGCAGCAGTCAGGAATTGTATCAGAAAATTTCGGATACTCTTACAATGGTTGCTACCGGAGGTGAGAGATAATGAGAGCAGGTTTTTATCCTCATTTGGCAGCTAACGGCATAAAGAAAAACAAAAAACTTTATGTGCCGTATATATTGACATGTGCAGGCATGATAATGATGAACTACATCATATCCTTTCTGGCTACTTCTGAGCAAATAGCCAATATGGGGGGCGGAGGAACTGCTCAGCTTATGTTGGCAATGGGTGTTTGGATTATAGGTGTTTTTTCTGTCATATTTCTTTTTTACACCAATTCGTTCCTAATGCGCAGACGAAAAAAAGAACTTGGACTTTATAATATACTGGGAATGAACAAAAAAAATATCGGACGGATATTGTTATGGGAGACACTTATGATAGCGGCAATTTCCATCACGACAGGGCTTTTAGGGGGTATAGCCTTTTCAAAGATGGCAGAGCTTGGACTGGTTAACATGCTGGGGGCAAAGGCAGGATACAGCTTTAGTGTATCTTTTGATTCCATAATGAAAACTGTTGTTTTGTATGTGGTAATTTTCGTACTGATATTTATAAATGAGCTGAGACAGGTGCATACTGCCAATCCTGCTGCATTGATAAACAGCGGCAACATGGGTGAAAAACCACCCAAGGCCAATTGGCTTCTTGGAATTTTAGGATTTGTAATGTTGGCATTTGCATATTATATGGCCGTAAGCATAAACAATCCGGTGTCAGCACTTGTATGGTTCTTTGTTGCAGTAGCAATGGTAATAGTAGCAACTAATTTGATTTTTATATCCGGTTCTGTTGTAATGTGCCGAATATTACAAAAGAACAAAGGCTATTATTATAAAGCAAATCATTTTGTGTCAGTATCGTCAATGGCATACAGAATGAAGAGAAACGGTGCGGGGCTTGCATCTATATGTATTCTTGTGACGATGGTACTGGTTATGATAACAGGATCGGCTTCCCTTTATTTCGGAGCGGAAGAAAGTCTTAGCGAGCGGTATCCCAATGATATAGGAGTGTATACTACTTTTACAGGCGATGGTATGGGAAGTGAAGAAAGTAAGGGAGAAGTCAGAAATGTAGTTGAAAATGTTTTGGGAAAGTATGATGTCGAAGGTAAACATGTCAGGGATTATACGGAAGCTTCTATACAGGGTATTCTTAAAGATGGTGAATTCAGCATAAACACAAATGAGTTTGCAGCTTCAAATATCACAGATGATATGAGGATAGGATATTTTATATCAGATGATGATTATGAAAAACTTACAGGAAATGAAGCTGACCTTAAAGCCGGAGAAGTAATGATATATGACGGTGGCCATAATGGAAAAAAGCCTTATGGTTACGATGATTTGACCATAGCAGGGGGAGAAACATATAAAGTTGTAAAGAAGCTAAATAAATTTCCTCTAAGCGGTGATGTGGCAGCCAATATTGTTCCGGCATTGGTAGTCGTTACAGAAGATATACAAGAGCTTACTTCGCCTTTTAAGGATTTGACATATAAAGACTTCAAACTTTTAAATGTTCACTGGTATTACGGTGTTGATATGGAAGCTTCTGCTGAGAAAAAGACAGATATTTCAGAAGAAGTAAATGATATGATAGACAGATTACATTCAGAGAGCGAAAATAAGTTTGCAAGAATGGAAGTAGAGAGTCTGGAACTTAACAGAGCCGGTTTTTATGCACTATACGGAGGACTGCTTTTCTTAGGTATAATGCTCAGTATTGTATTTCTATTTGCAACAACTTTGATAATCTATTATAAACAGATATCGGAAGGATACGAAGACCAGTCACGATTTGAAATAATGCAAAAGGTGGGTATGACAAAAAAAGATATTAAGAAGAGCATACACTCTCAGATGCTTACAGTATTTTTAATGCCGCTTGCAGTTGCAGTTATACATCTTGGATTTGCATTTCCTATGATAAAAAATATGATAATGCTGTTTGCAATCAATAACATTAAGCTGCTTATAATAACAGCGGCGGTGAGTGTGCTGATATTTGCAGTATTTTATGTGATAGTGTACAGAATAACATCCAATGCGTATTATAATATCGTAAGCGGTGCAAAGGAAAAAATTCGTTGATTATATATTTGCAAAGTTTAAGTGAACCGCTGCAAAGAAAGATATCGTTAACATGTCAGTTTGTATTTTATAAAAAAACGATTTATTTACTCAAGATATGAGATGTGCCCCCAAAAGTCTAACTTCCGGGGGCACCTCTTTGTAAGATAAACCGTTTTTTGTTGGCTTGTTATTCGATTTTAGATTATTCAGTCTTCTACTTTTATAACCTGAACAGGGCAGCCCTCAGCTGCCTCATGAGCCTTATGGATATTTGAACGAGTGGGCTGAGTTGTTGCTTCTGCAAGACCATCGTCGAGTATTTCAAATACCTCGGGGCAGAGCTCGGCACAAAGACCGCATCCGATACATCCGTTTCTGTCAACTACTGCTTTCATATTTTTGTCCTCCGAAATGAAATCTTTGTGATATATGTTATCCAAAAGACCGAGGGTTTATTCGCAATTTCAATTTTATAATTTTATAATTTTATAATTTTATAATTTTATAATTTTATAATTTTCCATGCCTCTATTAGTTTTTCGATGGACCATGCTGCATTGGCAGGTGAAGTTGAGGGTAGACATACAGACGGTATGCCGGTAATTTTTTCTGTATATTTTTTGTAATATTTTTCGGAGACTTTTCCGTTGGTGAAAATCGCAGATATTTGGGAATTGCTTAAAATCGGGGATAAATCGTTTGGGATGACATTTTTTATCGAACTGTCCGAACTGCCGATTATGTCACATGATGCGATTACATCCCACAAGGCTATACCGTTTGAAATGAGAAATTGCTTCTTTTCTTCTATTGTTTTTGGAATTTCACATTTAAAAACAGCAGATGTTACTTTCCAGAAACGGTTTTGAGGATGACCGTAAAAAAACATCTGCTCTCTTGACTTTACCGATGGAAAAGAGCCTAATATAAGTATTTTTGAATTCTTGTCGTAAAGTGGAGGAAAAGGGTGTTGTATCATTTTAAATCCTTTATAATTATTTCATAAAAAACGGAAAACACAAAATCCGAACTTATATTCAAGTTCGGATTTATACCAATTGGTGGAGCATAGGGGGTTCGAACCCCTGACCTTTTGACTGCCAGTCAAACGCGCTCCCAGCTGCGCCAATGCCCCATATATTATTTATATAATGCGTCATAAAACATTACTTGAAATGTTAAATTCCAGTAATTTGATAAAATTATTATAACACACTGATTTGGCAGGCGCAAGGTTTTACCGTCTATACACATAAATTTAGAAAAATTATTACCGGCAGTTACAGGATGCTTTGCTTAACCTAAAAGCTTGACTTAATAATCAGGTCTTTTTATAATATAAATAATCGTAATTAAAGGAGGTTAAATTATGAGAAAGAATTTAGGAGCAAAGCCTTATACATATCCTCAGCCTGTATTCATAATCGCCACCTATGACGAAAACGGAATTCCCGATGCAATGAATGCGGCATGGGGAGGTATAAGCAACGATACTGAACTTACCATGTGCCTAAGCGCAGGTCACAAGAGCGTTAAAAACATTATAGCCCGCAAGGCTTTTACTGTAAGCATGGCAGATGAAGCACATGTCATTCCTTGCGACTATGTAGGCGTGGTTTCCGCCAATAAAGTGCCTGACAAATTTGAAAGAGCGGGATTTCATACTTTAAAATCGGATTTTGTAGATGCACCGCTTATTGAAGAACTTCCCATGGCAGTTGAATGTAATCTTATAAGCTACGATCCGGAAAGCTGCCGTATGGTTGGGGAAATAGTAAATGTCAGTGCCGACACATCCATATTGGATGAAAACGGCAAAATTGATCCGTCAAAGTTTAATCCTATAATCTTCGATCCTGTAAACAATGCATATTTAAAAGTGGGGGAAAAGGTAGGGAATGCATTTAGCGACGGCCTTAAACTAAAGTAAATAATATTAAGGGAATAAATTTTTGTTTTCAAATAAACAGCAAAGCTCTGTCAACAACCGGACAGAGCTTTTTTATTTATCGCTTGTATAAAACTACTGAATTGTGCAGCAATTTTCACAGTATTTATAAAGAATATAAGTTTTAGTTTGGAAGCATCCGTCATCGGCTATGTAATGACCATGTATGAACCTTACAACACGACTTTTTGCCGGAGCTGAGGCTTTTTATATTTGGCTTTTTTGCAGCTTTGTGATAATATAGAATATGTATAATTGTGCCCGAAGATAAGGAGGATATTATGAAAATTATACTTGACGGAATGGGTGGAGACAATGCACCTGCTTCTGTAGTGGAAGGTGCTGTACTCGCTTCAAAGGAAACAGAACATCAGATAGCAATTATAGGTCGTGAGGATCTGATATTGCCCGAACTTAAAAAATATAAATATGACAGCCAAAAGATCAGTGTGATAAATGCATCGGAGGTAATTTCCAACGATGAGGCACCTGTACGAGCTGTGAGATCAAAAAAGGATTCATCAATAGTAAAAGGTCTTAATATGGTCAAAAACGGAGAAGGAGATATTTTCATATCTGCCGGCTCTACCGGAGCACTGCTTGCAGGAGGACTGTTTATATTGGGAAGAATACAAGGTATAGACAGGCCTGCTCTGGCATGTATATATCCAATAGTTGGCGGTAAACCATCATTACTTGTAGATGCAGGCGCCAATGCGGACTGTAAGCCTAACAACCTTTTGGAATTTGGAATAATGGGCAACATATATATGGAAAAGGTTATAGGAAGAGAAAAACCAAGGGTAGGGCTTGTTAATATAGGCGCAGAGGCAGCAAAGGGTTCAACTCTTACAAAGGCAGCATATGACCTTCTTGAACAAAGCCATCTTAACTTTACCGGTAATGTAGAGGCAAGAGATGTTCCAAAAGGTGCTTGTGATGTTATAGTTACAGATGGTTTTACCGGAAATGTTTTACTTAAGCTGACTGAGGGTCTTGCATGGAATATACTTCAAGTGATTAAAAGAAAGTTTACTGACGGTGTAAAGGCTAAATTGGGAGCTGCTCTTCTTATGGATAAATTGAAAGAACTTAAAGAAGAGTTCGATTATTCAGAATACGGCGGTGCACCTATTTTAGGAGTAAAAGGACCTATCGTGAAGATGCACGGCTCATCTAATGCAAATGCCGTAAAAAACACTATCCTCAAAGGAATTCCTTATGTTTCCGAGAATGTTGTGGATACTATTCAGAATTCCGTATTGGAGATAGAGGAGATTACTTTAAGTGAATATTAAAAGATTTGAAGATGAAATAGGATATAAATTCAAAAATAGAAAGTATCTTGAAAGGGCGCTGACTCACAGCTCATATAACAGGGAAAAGAATACAAAGCATCAGGATAACGAGAGGCTTGAATTTCTTGGCGATGCATTTTTTGACGCCATAGTGAGCGCAGAACTTTTTCACAGAATGGAAAAAGATGCGGAGGGAAAACTGACTAAGACGAGAGCTCTGATAGTATGTGAAAATTCTCTTGCAAGAGCTGCCAGAAATTTTGACCTGGGAAGCTATATGTATATAGGACGGGGAGAGGAAATGGCAGGAGGCAGAAACAGAGCGTCTATACTTGCAGATGCTATGGAAGCGGTAATAGGCGCCCTTTATCTTGACGGCGGATATGAAATAACAAGAAACTTTGTACTCAGGACTTTCAGCGATATAGTTGATGAGGCAGTGGCAGGAAAGCTGTTTTCGGATTACAAGTCTGAAATACAAGAGAAACTTCAAAAAAACGGAAAAAATATTTCAATAACATATACCACTGACAGAGAAGAGGGGCCGGCTCACAACAAGACCTTCTTTGTACACCTTTCATATGATGGCAAAATTCTTGGAGAGGGAAGTGGCAAAAGTAAGAAAGAAGCTGAACAAAATGCGGCAAGAACTGCGCTTTGTAAGCTGAACAGGAGCGAAACGGATGTATTTTAAAAGGCTGGAAATGCATGGGTTCAAATCATTTGCAGAACCTGCGGTAATAGAATTTCATGAAGGAGTTACTTGTATTGTAGGACCCAACGGAAGTGGCAAAAGTAATATAAGTGATGCCATAAGATGGGTTTTAGGAGAACAAAGTCCGAAGATGCTTAGAGGCGGTAAGATGGAAGAAGTTATTTTTTCCGGTACCGCCAGCAGAAAATCAAGGGGAATGGCAGAAGTAACCTTGGTTATAGACAACACAGAGGGATTGCTTCCCATAGATTATAATGAAGTTGCTATAACAAGAAGAATGTATCGCTCCGGTGAAAGTGAATATCTGATTAACAATAATCAGTGCCGCCTTAGAGATGTTAGGGAACTGATAATGGATACCGGCATAGGAGTAGACGGTTATTCAATAATAGGGCAAGGAAAAATATCAGAAATTGTAAGCAGTAAGCCTGAAAGCAGGAGAGAAATATTTGAGGAAGCTGCCGGTGTTGTTATGTACAAAAGTAAGAAAGCGGAATCGGAACGAAAGCTTTCTTCAGCAAAGATGAATCTTGAAAGAGTAGATGACATAATCGGAGAAATCGAAGGGCGTATAGGCGGTCTTAGAGAGGACAGCATAAAGGCAAAGGAATATCTTAAACTCAGAGACAGATTCAGGGAGCTGGAAATAAACATAACGCTCAGAAGCATAGAAAAGCTTGAAGAAGCCGAAGAAACAGCCAACGCTGATATCGAAAGCTTTGCAAAGGAAATAGACAGGCTTACTAAAGAAAAGTGTGCTTTAGATGAAAAACTATCCGAAGATAAGCAGAAAAGCGAAAGCCTTGAAGAACTGAGCAAAGAGGCAAGAAATGAACTGGTGGCAAATATAGAGGAAATAAGCCGCCTTACAAATAAGAGCCAGTTAGATGCTGAAAGGGTGAAAACTCTTGAAAAGGATATAAATCGTGTTACAGAGGAAATTTCTTCACTAAACGAAAAGGAAAAAAGAGAATCTGAAAATGCAGAAAGTCTTATATCCCAGAAAGAAGAGACCGAAGCAAAGCTTGAAAGAGTAGACTCAGAATTAAGCCATAGCATACAAGAGGCAGGAGAGATAAATTGCAGGCTGACGAAACTTGTTTCGGATTTGGATGAGAACAGAAACAAAATGTATGAAGCATACAACAAAGTAACATCCAAAAAATCTGAAGCAGGCAGCATGGAAGGTCTGAGAGATTCTCTCATAAAAAGAAAAGAACAGATAAATGAAGAAAGCAAGTTGCTTGAAGAAAACAGGCAGTCTTTTGAGGAACACCTGGAAAATGCCCAAAAAGAGCAGAAAGACTGTGAAGATATGCTTTCTGAAACAGCAACGGAAATCCGCAGCATAGAACAAGAATTATCAAAGGCAACAGAAAGAAAAAACCTAACAGACAAGGAGCTGAGCCATATCAGCATAAAGCTGAGCCAAAGCAATACAAGAAAAAATACCATCGAAGAGATGGAAAGTAATTATGAGGGTTATAACAGTGCTGTAAAATTTATAATGAAGACTTCCGGTCTAAAAGGCATAGAGGGAGTGGCAGCAGAGCTTATGAAAGTTCCCTCAGGTCTTGAGGTGGCAGTAGAGACTGCTATGGGTGCTTCATTGCAAAATATTATATGTCTAAGAGACAAAGACGCTAAAGAGGCAATAAGAACCTTAAAGGATAATAAAGCCGGAAGATTGACATTCTTGCCTGTAGAATCCATAAAGGGAAGCAGAGCCAATGTACCTGCTTCTATTTCCGGCTCGAAAGGATATGTAGGTCTTGCGTGTGATCTTGTGGAATACGACAAGAAATTTAAAAATGTATTTGAATACCTTTTGGGAAGAGTAGCAATAGTGGAGAATATGCAGGACGCTATAGACTTTTCAAAAAAAGCACCTCTGAGGTTTGTAACTGTTGAAGGCGAGATAGTAAACGCAGGCGGAGCTATTACGGGAGGAAAATATAAAAACAAGACTACAAATCTTCTTGAACGCAAAAGCGAAATCGCAAAGCTTGAAGAGCATGTAAATATGCTTTCTCAAAAGAAGTTAGCCCTTGAGGAAGAGACTAAGGCCGCAAAGGATTTGATATCGGAACTAAGCCGCCGAAAGGTTGATTGGGAAAACCGTGAAAAAAATTTGCAGCTTAAAGCAGTGGATATAAAGGCTGGCATAAAAAATATAAATACAAGCTATCAGGATTTAGTTAACAATAATAGTATGCAGCAGCAAAGACTTGCATCAATAGAAAAGGACCTTGCCGATGCAGACAGTATGTCTGAGGAGCTTAAAAAAGAAGCTTATTATTGGCAAAATGAAAGTGAAAAAGCCAAGGCTGAGGTTGCTCAGATAATGAAGATTCATGAAGCGGTCAAGGACGAAGCTGATAACGCTGCGGAAAAAATAACGAATATAAGAATAGAAAAGAATAAGATTGACGCTGAGCTTAAACATATAACGGAGCTTATAGAAAGAATAAATGACAGCATAGGTGAAATACACAGCCAAATATCGGTTAAAAGAGATTTGATTAAAGGCTTTGAAGAAGAAAAGAATAGTTTACTTTTCGGCTCTGACGATTCAGAAGAAAAGGTTAAAGCCAAAACCGGTGAAAAACTTCTGTTGGAAGAATATATAGCAAAAGTTGACGGAGAAAAGCTTGAACTTTCACAAAAAATAGAAAGTGCAGGGACTCAAAAGAAAGCTATTGAAGACAGTCTTAATTCATATCAGGACGAAAAGTACAGACAGGAGATAAGAAAAGCTAAAAATGAGGCGCAGTTAGAGTCATTGAAAGATAAACTTTGGGAAGATTTTGAAATATCTTATCTTCAGGCAATCGAGTTTAAAAAAGATGATTTTGTAATGTCATCTGCACAAAAGGAAAGCCGAGATATAAAGAACAGACTTAAAGAATTGGGAGAAGTCAATGTCGGAGCTATAGACGAGTATGTACAGATCAGCGAAAGATATGAATTTCTGTTAGGTCAGAGAAGCGATATTACAGAGGCAATGGAACAGCTTCAGACAATAGTCGATGACATGGAGAAAACCATAAAGACAAGGTTTAAAGAAAATTTCGACAAAATAGTGATAAATTTTGAAGAAATTTTTAAACAATTGTTTGGCGGAGGTCATGCAGAACTTAGATTGGACAATGAAGATGATCCTTTAGAATCTGGGATAGAAATCGTAGCTCAACCGCCGGGGAAAAAACTGCAAAACATAAACCTGATGTCAGGTGGAGAAAAGACCATGACTGCAATAGCGCTTATGTTCGCCGTTTTAAAGACAAGACCTACACCGTTTTGTATATTGGACGAGGTGGAAGCAGCCCTTGACGATAATAATATCGAGAGATTTTCAAAATACTTGCATAATTTTAAGGATATACAGTTTACAATAGTTACACATCAGAAAGCAACCATGGAACATGCAGATGTTCTCTACGGAGTAACGATGCCTGAACATGGAATATCAAAAGTGCTGTCCTTAAGGCTGGGAGACAATTTTGATTTATAAACCGGAAAGGGGAAAGAATGTCACTTTTTAAAGAAAAAAAATCATTTTTCGGAAGATTGTCCGAAAAAATAAGCGATGTCATAATGGCAAGAGCCGAGGTTGACGAGGATTTGATGGATGAGCTTGAAGAAGTATTGATAACTTCAGATATAGGAATGGATACAACAATGACTATAATGGACAAGCTCAGAGATACGATAAAAAACGATTATATAACTAATCCCGAAAGTGTAAAGGGAGCTTTGAAGAAGATAATGGTACAGCTTGTGGACAAGGGAGAGCGTCACAGGCTTTCAGACCACACACCTCTTATAATCCTTGTTATAGGTATTAACGGAGGAGGAAAAACCACTACCATAGGTAAGCTTGCCTATAAATGCAAAAAAGAAGGAAAAACAGTTATGCTGGCTGCTGCTGACACTTTCAGAGCGGCTGCTTCCGAACAGCTTGTGATATGGGGAGAGAGAAATAACATAAATGTGATTCGTCACCAAGAGGGGGCAGACCCATCTGCTGTTATTTATGATGCCATACAGTCGGCAAAGGCAAAAAAGACAGATGTTCTTATATGTGATACTGCCGGACGGCTTCAAAATAAAAAGAACCTTATGACAGAGCTTGAGAAGATGAATCGTATCATCAAGAGAGAATATCCTGAAGCAGAAAAGGAAACACTGTTGGTGCTTGACGCTACAACAGGCAAGAATGCCGTTTCTCAAGCACAGGAATTCGGAAATGTGACTGATATTACAGGAATAGTTATAACCAAGCTTGACGGAACAGCTAAAGGGGGAATAGCAGTAACCATAGCTGACGAGTTTGATATGCCGATAAAATATATAGGCGTTGGCGAGGGCATAGAAGATTTGAAAGAATTTGTTCCCGAAGAATTTATAGGAGGAATATTCGATGAGTAAACCTATAGTTGCCATAGTCGGAAGACCTAATGTGGGAAAATCCACTTTTTTTAACAAGATAGTGGGAAAGCGTATTTCCATAGTAGAAGATACTCCGGGGGTTACAAGAGACAGAATATACGCTGAAGCAGAGTGGAATTCAGTACATTTTGCGCTGATAGATACAGGTGGAATCGAACCTGCAAGTCAAGATGTAATATTATCTCAGATGAGACAGCAGGCACAGATTGCAATGGATATGGCAGATGTGATTCTCTTTATTGTAGACGGAAAAGAAGGTCTTACCGCTGCTGACAGAGAAGTTGCGATGATGCTTATGCGTACAGGCAAAAAGGTGATTTTAGTGGTAAATAAAATTGATAAGCCTACTAAACTGCCTGATGATTTTTATGATTTTTATGAACTTGGGATGGGAGAACCTATTCCTGTATCTGCTGCAAATATGCTTAATTTCGGAGATGTGCTTGACGAGATTGTGGAGAGTTTTCCTGATGATGCGGATACAGAGGAAGACGAGTCAATCAAAATTGCCGTAATAGGAAAACCAAATGTAGGAAAGTCTTCCCTTGTAAATTGCTTGTTAGGGGAAAACAGAGTGATAGTCTCACCGATAGCAGGAACAACGAGAGACTCTATAGATACTCCGTTTGAATGGGATGGCGAAAAGTATATTTTAATAGATACTGCCGGAATCAGAAGAAAAAGCAAAGTGCACGAAGATATAGAAAGGTACAGTGTCGTTAGAGCTGTTGCCGCTATAGAAAGATGCGATGTATGCGTACTTATGATAGATGCGGTCGAGGGTCTCACAGAACAAGATAAGAAAATAGCCGGTGTTGCCCATGAAGCAGGCAAGGGAATCATAGTAACGGTTAACAAATGGGATTTGATAGAAAAAGAAACCAACACAATGCGTGATTTTAAGAGAGAAATAGAATCAGAGCTTTTGTTTATGTCATATGCTCCTACTATTTTTATTTCCGTAGCTGAAAAACAAAGGGTAAACCAAGTTATGGAAATGGCAAAATATGTGGCAGAAAAGAGAGCTATGAGAGTACCTACAGGTCAGCTTAACAGTTTGATTCAAGATGCAATGATGATGAAGCAGCCGCCTTCAGATAAGGGCAGAAAACTGAAAGTATATTATGCTGCTCAAGTTGGGGTGAAACCTCCGCTTTTCAGTTTTCAGGTGAATAAGAGAGAGCTTATGCATTTTTCATATGCAAGATATCTGGAGAACAAGATAAGAGAAGGATTCGGATTTGAAGGCACCTCCATAAAATTCGTATTCAGAGAAAAAGGCGAAAAAGGAGAGTAGTTATGTCCGTTGTAAAATTTGTAATATGGGTATTACTTGCATATATTTTAGGGAATATTTCACCGTCCATATTGTTGGGAAAAGCTCAAGGAGTTGACATAAAAAAAGAAGGAAGCGGCAATGCCGGAACTACAAATGCACTTAGGGTACTTGGTAAAAAAGCAGCCATTATAACACTTGTCATTGACATTATGAAAGGTGTGGTTGCAGTATATCTCGGTATGCACTTCGGCAACTATGTGATAGGTACTGTATGTGCTCTTGCTGTATTCTGTGGTCACATATGGCCATGTTTTTACAGTTTTAAAGGCGGTAAAGGAGTAGCGACTGCTTTTGGTGCTATTCTTGCCGTAAATTGGCAGCTTGCTCTTATGGAACTTGCTGTCGTTGCTGCCGGACTTTTGGTAAGCAAGAGGATGTCTGTAGGTTCAATTCTTGGTGCAGTCTTATTTCCGCTTTTGTGCCTGTGGCTTGAACCGGGATTCATCAAGATAGGATGTGTTATGGCTATAATAGTAGTAATAAAACACAGAGCGAATATTAAGAGATTGATAAAGGGTGAAGAACCTAAAATGTTTGCAAAGAAAGAAGAAAAGGATGAAAAGTAAGATAACCGTAATAGGCGCAGGAAGCTTTGGGACTTCACTTGCCATAATGCTTACAGATAAAGGCCATGATGTTTGTATATGGGGAAGAAAAAAATCGCAGCTTGCGCTTATGGATGAAACAAGAGAAAATCCTCATTATTTACCGGGTGTCACACTTCCGGAGAGACTTAAGATAAACGGCGATATGAGAGATTCCTTGAAAGATGCCGAAATTGTAGTTTTCGCCGTGCCGGCACAAAACTTCAGGAAAGTTTTTGAAGAGGCGTCGTCTTATATGGGGAAAGATGCAGTTGTTGTAAATGTTGCCAAAGGAATAGAAAAATCAAGCCTTTTAAGAATGTCACAGGTAGCAGAGGAAATAGACAGCAGCATAAGATATGTAGCGCTGTCAGGCCCATCTCATGCGGAAGAAATTGCGAAGAAGCTGCCTACTACCGTTGCAGTAGCATCTAAGGATAAAAACCTTGCACTTCACATACAGGAAGTTTTTAATACTGAAAGATTCAGAGTATATACCAATGACGATATGATAGGAGTTGAGCTTGGTGGTGCTCTGAAAAATATAATTGCTCTCGGCGCAGGCATTTCTGACGGTATGGGATTTGGCGATAATGCAAAAGCTGCCATGATGACAAGAGGACTGGTGGAGATGTGTCGTTTGGGAGTTGCTCTTGGAGCCGATATAAATACATTTTCCGGTCTTACAGGTCTTGGGGATTTGATTGTGACATGTACAAGCATGCATTCAAGAAACAGAAAATGTGGTATACTTATGGGACAGGGAGTATCATCCTTTGAGGCTACCCGCCGAGTGGGAATGGCAGTAGAGGGAATTTCTACGGCAGAAGCGGCCGAAGCCCTTGCTAATAAATATAAAGTTGAGATGCCTATTACAGAGAGTATTTGCAGCTTGATAAGGGGAGAAACCAATCCAAAAGAAGCGGTGGAACTTCTTATGGGAAGAAAAACCAAGAATGAAATGAATATTTTATAAGTAGCAGAAGGGAGTAAGATTTGAATAAGGCAAGAAAGTTTCATATTACAACATTCGGCTGCCAGATGAACGAACACGATTCCGAAATTATGTCGGGAATTCTCATCGAAAACGGATACGAGCAGGCTGATAGCAGAGATGATGCGGATATAGTTATATTTAATACATGCAGTATAAGGGAAAATGCAGATAAGCGCTTTTTCGGAACTCTCGGACAGCTTAAGAAAAAGAAGATGGAGAGGAAAGAAGATTTTACCGTGTGTGTATGTGGTTGTATGATGCAGCAACAGCACATAATAGATACTCTTAAGGAAAAATATCCGTGGGTTGATATTGTGTTTGGAACCCATAATCTTCATAATCTGCCGAAGCTTTTGACGAATCTTTATGAGCAGCACAAAAAGCAGATGGAAATATGGCCCGATGGCGGAGAAATTGTTGAAGGGCTTCCGGCTCAAAGACTGTTTAAGCATAAAAGCTTTGTGAATATAATGTATGGATGTAATAATTTTTGCAGCTATTGTATAGTACCATATACGAGAGGCAGAGAACGCAGCAGAAGACCGGAGGACATAGTTAAAGAAGTAAAAGCCCTTGCGGAAGACGGGGTAAAAGAGATTACTCTGCTGGGTCAAAATGTAAATTCATATAAAGGATGCGGGCAGGAGGGTGAGACAGACTTTACGGATCTCATCTATATGTTGGCAGAAATCGAGGGGATAGAGCGTATAAGGTTTATGACAAGTCATCCAAAAGATTTGTCGGACAAGCTTATAGAAGCTTTTAAAAACTGCGATAAACTGTGCAAATATATTCATCTGCCCGTACAGGCAGGTTCAAACAGGATTCTTAAGGCTATGAACAGAAAATACACAAAAGAAGCCTATCTTGAACTTGTGGAAAAGCTCAGAAAAGCGGTTCCGGATATAGCTATATCTACTGATATAATTGTCGGATTTCCGGGCGAAACAGAAGAGGATTTTGAAGAAACGCTTGATTTGGTAAGAAGAGTGGGTTATGATTCGGCATTTACTTTTCTTTATTCCATCAGAACAGGAACACCTGCTGCAAAAGCGGATAATCAGATTCCTGAGGATATAAAGCATGAAAGGTTTAATCGGCTTGTTGAAATAGTCAATGAATCGTCAGCATATAAAAACAGTTGTTACAGGGGCAAGATAAAAGAGGTTCTTGTAGATGGAATCAGCAGAAGCAAAGAGGGGGTATACGAGGGAAGAACAGATGAGTTTAAGCTCGTTAATTTTAAAGGAAGTCCTGAGATTACAGGCAGGATTGTTCCGGTAAAAATTACTGATTCAAATACTTTTAGTCTTTTGGGCGAGATAGAATAAATATTAGTTTTACGGCGCTTTAACCGTATATTTGCAAGAAAGGACACAGGAAATGAACATTTTTTCAGTAATCAGCCTTTTGGGCGGCTTGGCAATGTTCCTATATGGAATGGAAGTGATGGGAGACGGACTAAAAAACGCTTCAGGACCTACATTAAAAAAGGCTTTGGGAAAGGCAACGCAGAATGTAGTTTTCGGAGTTATTACGGGCATGCTGGTGACAGCTGTAATACAAAGCTCAACAGCAACGATAGTACTTGCAGTCGGTCTTATATCTGCAGGCATACTCAATCTTAATCAAGCAGTAGGTATAGTTATGGGAGCTAATATAGGAACTACTATAACAGCTCAGATAATAAGGCTGATGGATATAGATTCCGGAGGTAATATAGCCCTTGAATTTCTAAAACCATCTACATTGGCGCCTCTTTCCATGTTTGTCGGAGTTTTACTGATAATGTTTATTAAATTGCCTAACAGTAAGACCAAAGGCGAAATATTTATGGGATTCGGAATACTTTTCTTCGGAATCATAAATATGACAGCAGCAGTGTCTCCGCTTTCGGAATCACAGATGTTTATGGACTTGATGGCTAAATTCAGCGACCAGCCGATACTGTCAATATTGGTAGGACTGGTACTTACCGTAATCGTGCAGAGCTCATCTGCAATGGTGGGTATATTACAGGCATTATCCGCTACCGGGGCTATAACCTTTGACCTTGTATACCCTATGATAATGGGTATAAACTTAGGTACCTGCGTAGTAACATTGCTGATATGTTCCATAGGTTCTTCAAAGGATGCAAAGAGAATAGGAATAGTGCATATACTGTTTAATGCGATAGGCACATTCCTGTTTATGATAGCAATGACTATTATTCATTCTTTAGGTGGATTCCCTAATCTTTGGGATAGTGTTGTAAACAGTGGCTCGATAGCTAATTTCCAGACTCTGTTCAATCTCTTAACTGCCGTAGTACTCGTACCGTTCTCAGGAAAACTTGTAGATGCTTCCATGAAGATAATTAAAGTTACCAAGATGGATGAAGAAGACAGAGCAGACCTTGAGGTGCCTGATGAAAAGCTGTTTGAAGTGCCTGAAATGGCAATTTCAGAAGCAGGAAAAGCCATTGCACATATGGGGCAGGTTGCTCTTAAAAACCTAAAAAGGAGCTGTAAACTCATGTATGTCTATGATGAACAGAGAGTGTCGGTGGTACACGAAAATGAAGATAACATGGACTTGTTTACAGACTCTATGGATAACTACCTCGTTAATCTTTCAAAATTTGTTGAAACTGATACCGACAGTCAGAGAGTAAGCACTATGATGCAGACATCGACAAACTTTGAAAGAATCGGAGACCATGCCATGAATATCATGGAGGTAGCTCAAAATATTAAAGACAGCCGTTTGGAATTCTCCGATTCGGCAAAAGAGGAACTTGAAAAAGTAAAAGATGCTGTATTTGAAATAGCTTCGATAACATTGGAAGCTTTTGAAAAAATGGACAGTGAAATCGCCAAGAGGGTAGAACCTCTGGAGGAAGTTATAGACGATATGGTTCTTACGCTTAAAAACAGGCATATAGAGAGATTGAAGAAAGGTGAATGTACCACTTCAACGGGAATTGCATTTGTAGATGCTCTTACAAATCTTGAAAGAGTTGCGGACCAGTGTTCAAATGTAGCACTTTTGATTCTGGGAGAAAAATACAAGGAAATTGTTGGAAATCATCATGCTTATGTAAGAAGCCTTCATCAGGGCGTAGATGAGATATATAATGAGGAACTTGTAAAGAAAAGAGAACAATACTTAAAAGACTTATAAATATAACATTTAACCGGCAGAATATCAGTCTGCCGGTATTTTGTTGGGAACTTATTTGATTTGGTTGTTTGTTGCCAAAATTTCTGCATAACCTCCGATATGAATCATATATTTTTTATATCAGTACGATTATGCGGAGGGGTTATATGATAAATACAACAATCTATCAGGACATTTCAATACGAGCGGGTGGAGACATATATATAGGTGTTGCAGGCCCGGTTCGCACAGGAAAATCAACTTTTATCAAGAGATTTATGGATGTCATGGTTTTTCCCAACATGGCAAATCCTTATGAGAAAGGGAGAATAATGGACGAATTGCCGCAAAGCGGAGAAGGAAAAACAATAACGACAACGGAGCCGAAGTTTATACCGCCTGATGCAGTTGAAATAAAGACAAGGAACGGGGCAAATTTCAAAGTGCGTATGGTAGATTGCGTAGGCTATATGGTACCCGGAGTTTTGGGGAATACGGAAGACGGCAAAGAAAGGATGGTTTCAACACCGTGGTTTGATGAAAAGATTCCTTTCAGTCAGGCGGCGGAGATAGGGACAGAAAAAGTTATAACAGACCATTCGGTAATAGGAGTTGTTGTAACTACAGATGGCAGTTTCGGCGAGATTTCTAAAAACAATTTTACCGAAGCAGAGGAAAAGACTGTAAAACAACTCAAGGAACTTCACAAACCGTTTGTGATAATTCTCAATTCGGCAACTCCGCAAAATTTCAAGAGCAAAGAGTTGGCGGCTGAAATGGAAGACAAATACGGTGTGCCTGTCATGTTGACCAACTGTCAGAAGATGACTGAAGAAAATTTTGAAGAATTGTTTGATAAAATAATCTATCAATTTCCCGCATCGGAAATACATTTTAACTTGCCAAGTTATTTAGACGCTTTGGATGAGGACCATTGGATTAAGGAAACTATAATATCGGCAGCAAAAATGTGGATGAAGAATTTTGAAACACTTGGTCAAGTAATGGAAAGCTGCGGAAGCATGACCGACGGTAAAATCATAAAATCGGTAAGTGTTTCAAGAACAGATATGGCAAGAGGAATAGTTGACATAGAGCCTGTTTTGGAGAGTTCCCTTTATTATAAAGTAATAGAAGAGTTGATGAATGCCACTGTAGAAAACGACAGTCAGTTATTTATGCTGCTGAGAGAGTATTCAAAAGCAAAAGCGGCATATGACAATATTAAGGGGGCGTTGTTGCAGGCGCAAGCTTCAGATTACGGAATAGTTGCACCTAAACTTTCGGAGATGGTATTAGAAAAACCGGAAGTGTTTAAACAGGGCAACAAATATGGGGTGAGAATGAAAGCCAAAGCACCGTGTCTGCATATAATTAAAACCAATATTTCTACAGAGGTGTCGCCTGTTGTAGGTACTCAAAGTCAGTCGGAGGAACTGGCGGATTCGCTTACTAAGCAATTTGAAAATGGTGGCGAGGATATATGGGAAACAAATCTTTTTGGAAAATCATTGAGAGAAATGGTAACAGAGCAGATGGAAAGTAAGGTTGATGATGTTCCGTCTGTACTTAGAGAAAAAGTTCAAAAATCTTTACAAAAGATAAGCGACGAGGGTAAGGATTATTTTATTTGCATCATATTGTAGATACTTGGTATCTCATTATTAAAAAGGCGTATAATATTTATTATGGAAAAGAAAAATTATACGCCTCAGCAAAAAACTACACTTTTTGTATCCGTAGTGACTGCTTTTATTACAACATTTATGGGAAGTGCGCTGAATTTATCGGTGCCTGATATAGAAAGAGATTTTGATATAAGTGCCGCAGATGTGGGTTGGATAGTGACGATTTATATGCTGACTTGTGCGGCACTGGCAGTTCCTTTTGGGAGTATTGCCGATATTTTCAAAAAGAAGAAGATTCTGTGGATGGGAATTCTGATATTCGGACTGTCATCTTTTGCAGCAGTATTTTCTTATAATATGATGATGCTTTTAATGTTCAGATTGGGACAAGGTATAGGGGCATCCATGATTTTCAGCACCAACATAGCTATATTGGTCGGAGCATTTGAACCATCCATGAGAGGGAGAGTTTTAGGATATTCTACAAGTGCAACTTATGTGGGACTTTCGGCAGGACCTGTCATCGGCGGAGTATTAAATCATAATTTCGGTTGGAGAGCTGTGTTTATAGCTGCGGCAGCAGTATCTGCGGCGGCTTTTTACGGTGCGCTTAAAAAACTCCCGGAAGAAAAGGAAAACGGAAAGAACCATAAGTTTGATATAAAAGGTAACCTTTTATATATTGCTTCGATAGTGGCTATGATGTATGGACTATCGTCGATAAATTCCTCAAAATATTCTATTATGATTCTGATTGTCGGAATTATCTTATTGGTAGTATTTATAAGAACTGAACTACGACTCAGTAATCCGGTTATGGATATCAGGCTTTTTAAAAGCAATACAGCCTATGCCTTTTCAAATTTTGCGGCTCTCTTGAATTACGGTGCAACATTTGCCATAAGCTATCTTATTTCTATATATCTTCAGGTAATAGCCGGATATGATTCTCAGACCGCAGGGGTTATTCTAATCACATCTCCTGTGATAATGGCAGTGCTGTCGCCTTTAATGGGCAGACTTTCGGACAAGCATTCTCCGTATATAATGTCCTCGGCAGGTATGGGGCTTTGTGCCGCAGCCCTTGTCTTGTTTGCATTTTTGCCTGCGGATGCAGGTGTAATCAGAGTGATTGGAATACTAACAATATCGGGGTTAGGTTTTGCCTTATTCACCTCACCCAATACCAACGCAGTTATGACTTCGGTTGAAAAAGACAGTTATGGGATAGCATCTTCCATATTGGCAACAATGCGGTCAATAGGTCATACGACAAGCATGGCTATAGTTACTGCTGTAGCCGGTGTGAAAATGGGAGGCGAAAGGTTGACTGATGCCAATCCGGCCATAATTATGGATACAATACACATGTGCTTTTATATATTTACAGGTCTTTGCATCGCAGGAATTTTTATAGCGCTTAAGAGAAAATCGTGATATAATATAATTCATTCAGACAAATATTTTTATAAGGATATGGAAATGAACGGGGTATATTTATGGAATCGGTTTTGAATTTTTTAGGAGGGCTTTTAAGCTCATCCGTAACGCTTTATATTATAAATGCACTTCTTATAATAACGGTGATATTTAACGAGCGAAAAGCTCCATCTGCAATCCTTGCGTGGGTTATGATACTGACATTCGTGCCGGTAGTCGGATTCGTTTTTTATCTTGTTTTTAATCAGAATTTTTCAAGAAGAAAAATGAATAAAATGAGTGAAAAAGAGGAGCAGACCATGAGCAATGCCCTCAAAAAACAGACTGAAATCATGGATGCCAACGCATATGAGTTTAATTGTAAGAGTACGGAAAAATGGAAACATCTTATTAAAT
>CAJMLH010000033.1 GCA_905214195.1 uncultured bacterium | reverse complement strand
TCATTTTTAAAAATATGGCAAATCCAAGAGAACCTACTGTTGCCGCCATTACCTGTATTATCACAATGCTGCACCTCCCGTAAGTATCATAGGCAAAGCAAATCCACATGCAACCGCAGCCGCAACAAGAAGTGTATTTGCAAGTCGGAGAAGTCCTGTCCCGATATCGCCTGCAAGCATATCACGAATCGAATTTGTCATGGCTATTCCCGGTATAAGAAGCATTATACCTCCTATCATAACCTTATCTATATGAACAGCTATTCCAAGGGGCACCGCCATAACTGCGGCAAAACCTGCTATTACAGATGAAATGAATGTCAATGCCAAGGCATTTTTTTCATATTTTCCGAAACTTCTCTCAACGGCAGTAATTATGATTCCGAGTGCTGCCGCATAAAAACCGTCTGCAAGATTTCCGCCAAAAAATACAGCAAATCCGGAAGATGCCAGTACAGCACCCATATATTCAACCCACACAGGAAGCTGTTTTCTGTTCATTACCTCTTCGTACTTATCCATAAGTTCCGGAAGCGACGGCTTGTTGGCACATATATATCTTGATAAGTCATTTAAATAATCCAATCTGTCAAAATTGACATCATTTCTTACTATTCTTCTTATCTGAGTTATAATATTTCCATCCGGATCCTCGAATGTCACCTGTATATTGGAGGTTATTATAAAAGCGTTTGTGCGGGTACATCCGTATGCGTCACACATACGCTCGATGCTGTCCTCCACCCTCTCAACTTCCGCTCCGCATATAAGCATTTCCTCGGCAATATCAAGTATTGCCTGGAGCAATTTGGAATAATTCATCAGCTTATCTCCAATCTCATTATTTCCGGATGACATGTTTTTTGATACTGAGGACACTGAGCACATTCAAAGAACAAAGGAGCTCTATCGGCACTTACGGTTTCAAATCCGATAGTTCTGAAAAACTCAGGAGCTCTTGCCACCAAAAACAACTCATTTCCCCCTCTTTGTTTTACTTCTTTGACAGCTTTATCCATCATTATCTTACCTATACCGAATTTTCTGAACAATTTGTCCACTGCAATTCCGTCTATTATGTATTTGCCCTCTCTCAGTGCAAGAACGCACCCTCCTACAAGGACATCTCCCGTGTGGGTTACTTTCCAGCATTTAAGAATATCTGTATCTACTTCTTCATCTCCGTCAAACTCCAGTTGGTTTTCAACAAAAAATTTAACCAGCCTTTCATATTCATCGGTGGATTTAAGTGTGAATTTAAACATCGGTTTTCTCCTTTCTAAGCATAGTTCTCACCTTTCCTATCATGTAAAGCGATCCGGCATATATTGTAACATCATATTCGTCTCTTTTTATCAGAGCTTTTTCATAAGCATCTTTTATATCAGGAGCCTTGATACATCTGCATCCTTTGTTTTCAAGTGTCTGAGCAAGCTCTGCGGCAGGCAGCTTTCTTGGATTATCCGGCTCTGTAACCACAAAATCTTTTGTTATATCAGCAAAACAGTCAGTTATGCCATCTACATCTTTATCGGCGAGAACTCCTGTAACCATGAGGATTTTTTTACCGCTGAAAAAGTCTTTTGCCGCATTTGTTAAAGCCTTTGCCCCATCAAAATTATGAGCGCCGTCAATTACAACAATATGCTCCTTTCCATTTAAAGACGATACAGAAAACACTTCAAATCTTCCCGGCTGTCCGGCAGTCTTAAGACCCTCATATAAAGCTTTTCTGCTTATCTTAACACTTCCTCTTTCCTCCAAGATATTAAGTGCACATATTGCGGTTACTGCATTTTCTATCTGATGTATGCCCGCCATACTTATTTCTATATTCTCAAACATAATGCCTTGTATATCAACATCAAACTTACTTCCCCAAAGAGATTCTGATTTCACATTTACAGGCAGATTTCTTGTCTCAAAGAAAAAGCTTCCGCAGGATTCAGCTGTGTCCTCGATAACTCTGAGAGCTCTTAAATCCTTTGCACTTGTAATCACAGGACATCCGTCTTTTATTATGCCTGCTTTTTCTGCCGCTATCTCTTCTATTGTATTGCCAAGACGGTCTGTGTGATCCATGGAAATTGATGTGATAACTGTTATCAGCGGCTCTTTGCATACATTGGTAGAGTCTCCTTTTCCCCCAAGACCCACCTCAAGAACTACATAATCACATTCCTGCTCTTTGAAGTATAAAAAAGCCACAGCTGTAATTACCTCAAATTCTGTCGGCGACTGTTCTCCTTTGTCAGTCATTATTTTGACGGCATCCAAAACTCTTTCTGTATAATACGCCAGTTCATCGTCTCTTATGTATTTTCCATTTATTTCGATTCGCTCATTAAACTCTTCTATAAATGGGGAAATATATATTCCGGTCTTGTATCCTGCTGTCAGAAGCACATTGTATATGTATCTGCAAACCGAACCTTTTCCGTTTGTTCCCGCAACATGTATGACTTTCAATTCTTCCTGCGGATTTCCCAGTATTTCCAGAAGGCTTGTCATTCTCTCCAGTCCGAGAATGCTTCCGAATCGCTGAAACTCATGTATTTTGTCTATTGCTGTCTTAATGTTTGCTGTCATTTTACTCCTTTTCTTATGTGTCCCGTTAAGCTCGTTAAGCCCGTCCTGCATCCGGGCAGACGGGCTTAATTATCTCTACTTTCCTGCCTTTTTCCCAACTGTCTCCAGTCTTGCAGAAACTTTGGCAAGCATGTCCTTATATTTTATCATTTTTTCTTTTTCTTCGTTTATTACTTTCTCAGGAGCTTTGCTGACAAACCCCTGATTGGAAAGTTTGCCTTCAACTCTCTTAACCTCGCCCTCAAGACGCTTCTGTTCTTTTAGAAGTCTCTCATATTCGGCTGCAAAATCCACCAGATCCTCAAGAGGAATATATATTTCAGCTCCGTCTATGACAGCTGACATAGCCTCCTCCGGCGCATATTTTTTGTCATCTATGAAAGTAACTTCTGTAATATTAGCCAGATTTTTTATATATCTTTCTCCTGCCTTTATTACATCTTTGCTGTCTTTGTTAGTCAAGATTACGGCTCTGAGCTTTCTGCTCGGTGCAGCATCCGCCTCAGCTCTTATATTTCTTATGGCTCTTATAGCTTCCATTGCTGTTTCAAGCTTTCTTACAGCAGCCGGGAACACGCAGCTAAGACTGAACTTAGGCCATGAAGCCTTTATCAGATAATTGTTCGGATTGTCCTCCTGTTCCTCACCGTGAGGCAGGAAGCTCCAAATTTCTTCTGTAATAAAAGGCATAAACGGATGAAGCATCTTTAACATATTCTTAAGGCACATTACAAGGGTGAATCTTACTACTTTCTTATCCTCCTCGTCATCGCCCCACAATCTTGTCTTAACAAGTTCAATATACCAGTCGCAGTATTCGTTCCAGATAAGATCATAGACTTTCTGTCCGGCCATTGCAAGGTCGTATTTTTCCATAGCAGCCGTCACATATTCAACCGTCTCGTTTACCTTTGAAATTATCCACTTATCTTCATCTTTAAGCGCTATATTGCTGAAATCAGTCGTGTCTCCGCATGCTTTGCCGCAGCAGTCTTTGCAGCATTTGGCCATTTCCTTGAAATTACCGTCTTCATCAAGAAGATTCATTATTACAAATCTTGAAGCATTCCAAAGCTTGTTGGCAAAATTTCTGCATGATTCCAGCCTGTCCTCTTTGAATCTCATATCATTGCCCGGCGTAATTCCGGTAGTCAGCATAAATCTCAAAGCGTCTGCTCCGTATTTATCTATAACCTCAAGGGGATCTATACCGTTGCCTAAAGATTTGCTCATCTTGCGGCCCTCTGCATCTCTTACAAGACCATGAACATAAACATGGTGGAACGGCACTTCTTCCATAACCTCAAGGCCTGAGAATACCATTCTTACCACCCAGAAAAATATTATATCATACCCTGTTACAAGCACATCGGTAGGATAAAAATATTTTAATTCTTCTGTGTTTTCAGGCCATCCCAATGTTGAGAACGGCCATAACGCTGATGAGAACCATGTGTCAAGCACATCTTCATCCTGCTTGAAATTGGTACATCCGCATTTAGGGCATACAGACGGCATATCGTAATCAACTACTATCTCGCCACAATCTTGACAATAATATGCAGGAATTCTGTGACCCCACCAAAGCTGACGGGAAATACACCAATCTCTGATTTCTTCAAGCCATCTTAAGTATGTTTTTTCAAATCTGTCAGGAACATGAGTAAGTTCTCCTGATTTTGCCGCCTCTATGGCAGGTTTTGCCAATTCTTCCATAGCCACGAACCATTGGTCGGAAAGCATAGGCTCTATTACAGTATTACATCTGTAACATTCTCCTACAGGAATAACTTTTTCTTCCGTTTTCACCAGATAACCGGCTGCTTCAAGATCTGCAACCCAAGCCTTACGACATTCATATCTATCCATTCCGGCATATTTTCCTGCCAGTTCGTTCATTGTTGCATCCTTATTGATACAGCTTGGTCGTTTCAATCCTGCTCTTAAACCTACCTCAAAATCGTTAGGGTCATGAGCCGGTGTTATTTTAACTGCTCCCGTTCCTTTTTCAGGATCAGGATAACTATCCTCTATTACAGGTATTTCTTTTCCTATAAGAGGTAATATTACTTTCTTACCTACAAATTCCTTATATCTTTCATCACTTGGGTGAACTGCTATAGCCTCATCTGCAAACATTGTTTCCGGTCTTGATGTTGCAACGACTATGCCCTCTCCGCCGTCTGCCGCAGGATATCTGAAGTACCAGTATTTTCCGTTTCTGTCTTCATGTTCAACTTCCGCATCAGACAGAGAAGTACCGCATTGAGGACACCAGTTTATAAGTCTGTTTCCTCTGTATATAAGACCTTTTTTATATAGCTTTATGAAGAAAGTCTTTACTGCCTTATTGCAGCCTTCGTCCATAGTGAATCGTTCTTTGCTCCAATCGCAGGAATCTCCAAGCTTACGACACTGCCTTGTTATTCTGCCGCCATACTCTTCTTTCCATTCCCATGCTCTCTTAAGAAACTCTTCTCTTCCTAAATCTTCCTTTTCAAGGCCCTCTTCCCTTATTTTATTTACAACCTTTACCTCTGTTGCTATGCTTGCATGGTCTGAACCGGGAAGCCACAGTGCACTGTAACCCTCCATCCTCTTCCATCTTGTCAACACATCCTGCAAAGTCTGGTCAAGGGCATGACCCATGTGAAGCTGACCTGTTATATTTGGAGGAGGCATGACTATAGTAAAAGGTTTCTTGTTTTTATCTACTTCTGCCTTGAAACATCCGTTATCTTCCCACATCTCATAGATGCGCTCTTCAAAGTCTTTGGGATTATAATTTTTAGCCAAATTCTTTTCCATCGTTATCTCCTTACTTTTGTGTTTGCATCATAGGCGGTTTTACTTCAAAACTCAAACAAAAAACCGTCCTCTATCTCTAAAGGACGGATATTTTCCGTGGTACCACCTTTATTCCTCTGCTTGCGCAGCAGGCACTCATTATACTAAAACTCTGAAGCAACCTTCAGCAAATGCTTTCCCGGAAGCTCTCAGCCTGCGGCTTCCTTCTCTGTAAGGGGCTAACTTTGCCTACTCCTCTTCGTCATCGTTTTTATTGAATTATTACTTTGATATTTTATAATATTTTGCGTCTTTCTGTCAATAGTATAAGGTGACTTTTCTATATGACATTTCTCTCCTAAATGGATACAGTCTTTGCATAAGCCGCTTCCGTTACATGGTACATAAGCAGTGCTGTTGTAACACTTCCCACTCCTCCGGGAACCGGTGTTACAGCCCCTACTTTATCACTTACAGCTTCAAAGTCCACATCGCCGCACATCTTGCCTGCTTCATCGAAATTGATGCCTACATCTATAACAGTCTGCTTGCCGCTCACATGAGTTTCATTGATTGTACCGGCTTTTCCTGTTGCTGCAACTATTATATCAGCTTCCCTGCAAAGGCGTTTTAAATCGGCTTCCTTTGTTTTGCTGTGACAGATTGATACTGTAGCATTTTTCTCCATAAGCATCATTGCAGCAGGTTTTCCTACCACAAGACTTCTTCCGACTACCACGGCATTCTCACCTTTAACCGGTATTCCGTAAAAATTCAGTATAGCCATGGCTGCCTCTGCAGTACAAGGCGGAAATCCCACCTTGCTTCCGGTAAAAAGTCCGCTTAGACTTTTGTCTGATATACCGTCTATATCTTTTTCCGACGCTATATGGTTTCGTACTCTATCTTCGTCTATATGACTCGGCAAAGGTCTGAACATCAAAATTCCATGTATGTTTTCATCATCATTCATAACCTTAAGTACATCTATAACTTCATCTTCTGTGGATTTTTCATCCATGATATACTTTTCCACATGAATCCCAAGAGTCTTTGCAGTCTTTACTGCACTGTTTTCATAAGCTATGTCGCTTTCATTATGTCCTACTCTCAATATTCCCAATGTCGGAACAATATCTCTTTCAAGCATTTCCTCGGTTTTTTTCAATATATTTTCTTTAATCCTGTCTGCAACAGGCTTCCCCTTGAGTAATTCCATCCCTGTGATTCTCCTTTTTAATTTAATGATATCGCCTGCAAATTTGCTTTCTGCTTCATCATATCCTAAAAACTTTACTTCCGCAATCTTTATTTGTTATCTTTCAATTCATGATAAAATATATATTCTAAAACCTACGCTCAACTTAAGACGGAGTATTTCTTTTTTCCTTATAATTCTCATTTGGAGGAATCAATATCAATTCGCATGTACACTCTTGATATTCTTCCTCTACTCTCCTGTTTATGATTTTCAGTGCCCTTGCCAAATCATCCACGGTCATATTTTCTTTTTCTATCTGAAAATAAATAGCAACCCATAAATGACGCCCTGTTTTTGTTATATTATAAAATACCGGTATAAAATTATATTCATTTAAAATCGGATTACATAATTCTTTAAGTTCATCTACAAAAGTTTTCTCAGGGGAAAACAAGAACACATCCCTTATTGCTCCCCATAAAATTTTAACACTTTCCGGCAACATAAATATCATGACTATTACAGCAATGATTTGGTCAAAATATGGCACTATAAAGGCAAAAGATGTTTTTTTAAGATATATTGCTATTAAAAATGCCAACGACATACCTAAGCTGTAAATAGTATCTAACTTCCAGCTCAAAAGTTCTGCCTTAACCGTAGGCGAAGACAAGTTTTTATTTAACCTGTTCATAAATATGAAAATTATCATGCTTACTATACCCAATAAAAATTGGAATATTGAAACTTGTGTATTATTTACAGGATTTCCGCCTGACAATGCAGATTCAATAACTTCTGCCGAAACGCCCATAGTTACCGATAACATCATTACACTTTTAATAATTACAAATATCGATTCTATTTGAAAATATCCATAAGGATGCTTTTCAGAAACCGGCTTATGAAACAAGGGTGTAACAAATAAAAGCAACGCTATAAATACAAGCTCAGAAGTATCATATACCGCATCAGTCAATGCCGACTGAGAATGACTGTATATTGCAAAAATAAACTCTATAACAGCAAACATGAGTCCCGAAACGAAGGACATCAATAAAATTTGTTTTTCTCGTTTTTCACTTATCATAAATTAAATCACTCTTTCAAATTAACTTTTTAAATATTTTATTTCAAGCTTTTTATTTCCTTTTGCAGATTTTCAAGGAATCTGCCTGCATGTGCGCCATCCATCTGTGTATGGTGAAACTGAAAGGAAATAGTCAGATAATACTTAAACCACTTTCTTTTATATCTGCCCCAAATGATAAAAGGATTATTGAAAATTCCGCTATTCATACCTACAGCTCCGTCGATTTGTGTATCTAATATCGCTGATGTTCCTATTACCATATTATCATTTGATAAGTCTCTGTCACAGCAACTTTGGGCAACTTCATGTGTATATTTTAAATACTGTTTATTGTATATGTTCAAATCCCTTTCATATAAAATGTCACAGGAACTGACTTCTCCGTTTTTGTTCTTTACAATCGTATTTACTGCAATATTATCATACTGAATCATCTTATTTTCAACGGGAAGTACATAAAATTCTTTCACTTCCGCCGCTGCTTTTCCTATACAATAGTCCATCAGCATATTGAATTTCATTTTTTTCCGTTTGCTCACTCTTACCAGATTTGTAATATCCAATGTCTTAAAAAAGTCACCATTGGATTGGGTGCATTCATCCATAAATCATATGCCGCTGCCCTTGTTGTATCTTTTGGGTCAATTTCTTTCATCATTATACCTCCCCCTTAAAATATATCTTATAGCAAATCCTAAATATCCGGCTTCTTTTTAAATATGTTCCTTACTGCCAATCTTTCTGATTTCAAATGTGAACATTGTTACTGTAGTAGCTACGGCAATTATATCAGCAACAGGTTCTGCAAGAAATACAGCAAAAATCTTATCTTCCATAAATAGAGGCAATATGTATATCAGCGGAATAAGCACTAAAATCTTCCTGAAAATCGCCAAAAATGCACTTTTCTTTGAGTTTCCGAATGCTATGAATGTCTGCTGACATGATATCTGAAGACCCATAAGCGCAACTGATGCCATGTATATTCTAAGCGCCCAGCATGACAGCTCGGCTAACTTCGGATCATTGGTGAAAATGCTTACAGGAAGTGACGGTACAATCTCTACTATAGCCCATAAAAGGAATGCATATGTAAAACAGCATACAGTCTGAATCTTAAATGCCTTTTTAACTCTTTCCATATTTCCTGCGCCGTAATTATAACTTATTATAGGTTGACCACCCTGAGTAAACCCCTGCATAGGTAAAAGCGCAAACTGCATTATACTTGAAAGAATTGTCATTGCACCTACAGCCAAATCGCCTCCGTATTTTAGAAGTGATGAGTTAAAGCACAAAACCAGTATGCTTTCCGTAGATGTCATAACAAACGGTGCTATTCCAAGTGCCACACACGGAAGCAATATGTTTTTTTCTATCTTCATGTTCTGTTTCTTCAGTTTTAGATTTGTATTATTTCCTCTTAAAAACCTAAATGCCCATACTCCGCTTATTGCCTGGGAAATAATTGTCGCAAGGGCTGCACCTCTTACTCCCATATCAAAAAGAAATATAAAAACAGGGTCTAAAATTATATTTGTTACAGCACCTATAACTACAGTCATCATACTTATCCTTGAAAATCCCTGAGTGGATATGAAAGCATTCAAGCCTAAAGTCAACTGTACAAATATAGTTCCGCAAGCATAAATGGTTATGTAGCTTTTGGCATATCCTATAGTGTTTTCGCTGGCTCCAAACAGATAAAGAAGCGGCTCTTTAAATATAAGAACTACAGCGGTCAAAACAACAGCTACTGCAATCAGAGCTGAAAAACAGTTCCCCAGAATCTTTTCGGCAGTGTTATTGTCATTTTTCCCCATAAAGATTCCCGCCCTTGGAGCACCTCCCATGGCGATAAGGCTTGCAAAAGCAGATACTATCATGATTATCGGAAAACACACTCCTACTCCGGTAAGGGCGGCTGCACCCTCAAAGGGAATATGACCGATGTACATTCTATCGACCATATTATAAAGGGCATTCACAAGCTGCGATGTTATTGCCGGCACTGCCAACACAAATAAAAGATGCTTTACCGGTTCCTTCCCTAAATCAACTTCTTTTCCCATAGTTTTCTTCATATTAGCGTTTCCTCCGATGCCTTAAAATTCCTTATGATTTTTTCCATAGTTTCACACATTTGTTCAATTTCATCAGCTGAAATATCAGATAATATAACTTCGCTTATTTCCTTTATTCCTGCATTTATCTTTTCTATTACGGGCTGCGCCTTTGAAGTAAGCGCTATATGTCTGCTTCTTTTGTCCTTTTCCGAATCCCATGTTTTTACCAGACCCTTTTCCGTAAGGGATGAAATACTCCTGCTTATAAGCCCTTTTGATACTCTCATCAACAGGTTCAGCTGTCCGCAAGTTTCTATGCTCTTGTTGTTTGAGAGCATAATCAAAATATTGATTTCACTTGGTGAAAAGAACCTGCCATTATATTCTATCTTGAGCTTTGCTGAATATACTTTTCTTATTTCCGATAAGTAATCCAGCATAGTTTCTACATTCTTTATCATTTTACCTCTCCCGGACAATCTCTTTGCAACTGCAAAATTAGTTTACTTGTAAACCAATTTTAAATCTATAGCAGTTTTTTGTCAAGTGACCATCTCCTAATAAGATTTTCAAAATTAAAACACAGTGCATTATACATACACTGTGTCCCGATAAATTATATGTTTATATATTATTTCCCGTGGTTTCTTTTCCAAGCTTTTATTTCCCTTAGCCTGTTCTTAAACTTAATCTCCGTTCCCTGCTCTGTCGGTATATAATATTCTCTGCCCAAAAGAGAATCAGGCAGACACTGCATATCGGTAAGCTTTTCCTCGGCATCATGAGCATATTGGTATCCTTTGCCGTAATTGAGGTCTCTCATTAGTTTTGTAACACCGTTTCTTATAACCGGCGGTACAGGTTCTGCAAGCTGAGTAAGCGCATCCTTTTTTGCTTTTTCATATGCCTTGTATATGGCATTTGATTTAGGCGTTACAGACATATAAACAACAGCTTCCGTTAAATGTACCGAACATTCAGGCATACCTATAAAATGACAAGCCTGATATGCCGCCACTGCAAGCTCCATTGCTTTAGGGTCTGCAAGTCCGATATCCTCGGCTGCAAACCTTGTCACTCGTCTTGCTATATAAAGAGGATCTTCTCCTGCCTCAAGCATTCTTGCAAGCCAATACACTGCCGCATCCGGATCAGAGTTTCTCATGGATTTATGAAGTGCAGAAATAAGATTATAGTGTTCTTCCCCATTTTTATCATAGAGAAGAGACTTCTTCGATGTACATTGCTCCACCGTTTCTTTGGTAACTGTAATTTGATTATTGTAAACTTCTCCGTTCAGCACAACCATCTCAAGGGTTGACAGCGCCGCCCTTGCATCACCATTGGCAAACCCCGCAATGGCAGCCAGAAGTTCATCATCTATATTTATATTTTGTGAGCCAAACCCTCTAATATCGGATATTGCCCGCTTAAGAAGCGTAACAATGTCAATTTCCGTAAGGGGCTTAAGAACAAATACTCTGCACCTTGATAAGAGCGCCCCATTGATTTCAAAAGACGGATTTTCCGTTGTAGCACCTATAAGTATGATGCTGCCCTTTTCTACAAACGGCAGAAAGGCATCCTGCTGAGCCTTGTTGAATCTATGTATCTCATCTACAAACAGTATTGTCTTTTCTCCGTACCTTCTGTTGGTCTCAGCTTTCTGCATTATACTTCTTATTTCTTTTATTCCGCCGGTAACTGCCGAAAAATCAATGAATTCAGCTTTTGTCTTTTTTGCGATTATCCGTGCAAGTGTGGTTTTTCCAACACCCGGCGGCCCCCAAAAAATCATGGATGATATGCTGTCACTTTCTATGATTTTCCTAAGTACCTTATCTTTTCCAAGGAGATGAGATTGACCGACATACTCATCAAGAGTCTCAGGTCTCAGCCTTGCCGCCAACGGCCGGCTTATATGACTTTCAAACATACTTACCTGCTCCACTTATTCTCTCCTTTCTCTTTCTAAAGAAAACTTAACAATCATAGATACTTACTCACTTTTATAGTCTATTATTTTTTTACTGCCTTATAAATTGTATCTATTATTGCATAACCGATACCTGCAACAGGCCAGATTATCCAGCTTAGTCCCCAATTCATGGTGATAAAGCTGTAACCCAAATAAATTCCCGTAACAGCAAGCCAGTAAACAGTAGCAAGTGCTTGCAGGCGCTCATCTTTATCTGCCCTTGTAAAGTCTCCTTGTTCCAAAAGCGTCTCTAAGCTGTCCCACTTCATTCCCACACGAACAAATATGTTTACGGCAACAGAAACTATAACAAGCAGAACAGCCACTGCTGCCACAAAATGATATCCGTCATCTTCTCCTAAAATGAACCCCACTATAAATATAGGCACAACTGCCAAAATGCATATAGCCACTCCTATGGCAATTCTTTGCCCCATTATAGGTCTGTATGCCTCTTTTAAAGCAGCTATCTTTTCTTCTAAACCTGCTTCAAGTTCTATAGGCTCTTTTTCCAAATATTCAAACTTAGAAGCTTTAATACCTGCGATAATACATTTTGTAACACCTATTGCAACTATCATAAGCAGTATTGCTACCCCTAGCATCGCCGCCTTATCCTCATTCATCCGGATGAGCCCATATTCGCCTGCCCCGGCAAGAAGTATAAGACACACAGGAGAAAGAACAAATAAAGAAATTCCAAAAGATAGTTTCGGCGTAATCTCTTCCCTCATATTCAAAAACTCTTCTGCTTCTCCAAAGGAAACTTTTCGAGGTTTTATTTTCTGCTTTTGAGTCACTTCTGTATCATAGGAAATATTATCGTCCTTTGCTTCATACCCCTCATTCTTCAAAAGATAGTCAGTTGTCACATCAAAAACTTCTGCAAGTTTCAATATCTTATCTAAATCCGGAGTGGATTGAGCGCTTTCCCATTTTGATACCGACTGGCGAGTAACATTCAGCCTCTCCGCCAACTCTTCCTGCGACCAACCGTTCTTTTTTCTCAATTCTATAATCTTATCAGCTAAAATCATCATTTACCTCCTTAACTGCTTTTAGAAAATATTAGCTCTTTTAGCTGATTTACTCCACCAACTCTGCTTGGAAATTTGTCAACTGACGGTTGCACCATTGAAATTCCAAGTCTTTCATGTATTTAAAACAGTCCGCTTATTACACCGTTTTCATCTACATCTATCTTTTCGGCAGCAGGAACTTTTGGAAGTCCCGGCATAGTCATAATATCTCCTGTAAGTGCAACTATAAATCCTGCGCCTGCCGAAACCTTTAAATTTCTTACGGTCACAGTGAAATCCTCAGGCACTCCCAATTTGGAAGGATCATCTGAAAAGCTGTATTGAGTCTTTGCCATGCAAATAGGCAAATTCCCAAATCCCAAGTCTTCCAGCTGCTTCATCTGCTTCTTTGCATTATCTGTGAGAACAACTCCATCTGCATGATATATTTTTTTGCATATAGCATTTAATTTTTCTTCAATAGAAAGCTCAAGGCCGTATGACTGAGCAAAATGATTAGGCATTTCACATATTCTCACAACTTCCTCTGCAAGAGCCTTTCCTCCCTCGCCGCCTTTTGCCCAAACTTCCGATAAAACAGCATTTACTCCAAGTTCACGACATTTTGAAGCAACAAGGTCAAGTTCTTCCTGAGTGTCCGTAGGAAAAGCATTTATCGCCACTACACACGGTAATCCAAACACTTCTTTTATATTGGATACATGCTGCAACAAATTAGGAAGTCCTGCTTCAAGAGCCTCAAGATTCTTATCGTTCAAATCAGCCTTTGCAACACCTCCGTGATATTTAAGTGCTCTCACGGTTGCTACAATTACAGCCGCATCAGGTTTAAGTCCTGCCATTCTGCATTTTATATCAAAAAACTTTTCAGCACCAAGGTCTGCGGCAAAACCTGCCTCTGTAACTGTATAGTCAGCTAACTTGAGAGCCATTCTTGTGGCTGTAACAGAATTACAGCCGTGGGCTATATTTGCAAACGGACCGCCGTGAATAAAGGCAGGTGTTCCCTCAAGAGTCTGTACAAGATTAGGTTTTAAAGCATCTTTAAGAAGCGCTGCCATTGCGCCCTCTGCCTTAAGGTCATGAGCCGTTACAGGCTTTCCCTCATAAGTGTATGCTACTATTATACGAGCAAGTCTTTTCTTAAGGTCAGGTATATCAGAAGCAAGACAAAGCACTGCCATTACCTCAGAAGCAACAGTTATATCAAAGCCGTCTTCACGAGGCACACCCTGCATTCTGCCGCCAAGACCGTCTACTATATGTCTAAGCTGCCTGTCGTTCATATCTACAGCTCTTTTCCATGTAATCTGCTTAGGATCTATACCTAATTTATTACCTTGCTGAATATGATTGTCAAGCATCGCCGCAAGCAGGTTGTTTGCTGCCCCTATAGCATGAAAATCTCCTGTAAAATGTAAGTTTATATCCTCCATCGGAACAACTTGTGCATATCCGCCTCCTGCGGCCCCTCCTTTTATACCGAACACAGGACCAAGAGACGGTTCTCTCAATGCAGCTATCGCATTTTTACCTATCTTTCTAAGTCCGTCGGCAAGACCTACCGATGTTGTGGTTTTTCCTTCCCCTGCGGGTGTTGGAGTTATTGCAGTTACAAGAATCAGCTTGCCGTCAGGCTTTTGGCTGTTGTCTCTTAAAAGAGAATAGTCAACCTTTGCCTTATAATTTCCGTACTGTTCCAGATACTTGTCATCTACGCCTGCGATTTCAGCTATTTCAGTTATTTTCTTTTTCTTACATTCCTGCGCAATCTCAATATCGCTTTTAAATCCCATTTTTTCTCCTTTATAAATTCTTCAAAAAAGTTTTGCGGTGAATCGGTGTGATACCATGATTATTTATTCCCTCATAGTGGGCTTTGGTTCCGTATCCTTTGTTGCTGTCAAAGCCGTAATAAGGATATTCTTCGTGATATTCTGTCATGATTCTGTCTCTTGTAACTTTTGCTATTATTGAAGCTGCCGCAATCGACAGGCTCTTTGCATCTCCCTTTATCACTGATTCCTGACGTATATCAATATCTTTTAGAGATACAGCGTCCAAAAGAAGAAGCTTTATTCCGTCTTTACCGACCTTTTCCTCTAAACTTCTGTTTGCCTCCAATGCCGCAGTTTTCATGGCTCTCATAGTTGCCTGCAAAATATTTATTTCATCTATTACATTATTATCCTCTATTCCTATGCCGTAGGCAAGTGCTTTTGATGTAATTTTTTCAAATAATTCTTCTCTTTTTTTGGGTGAAAGCTTCTTGGAATCATCTATCCCTACTATATCAAAATTTTCTCCCAAAACAACGCATGCCGCTACAACAGGCCCTGCCAAAGGCCCCCGTCCTGCTTCATCTATTCCTCCGATGTTATTTAGACTTATTCTGTATGCCCGGTCAAATGCCGTCATGCTGTCGAACTTTTCCCTAAGCTTAAGCTGTCTTTCTTCTTTATTCATCAGCTGTCTCCAATGTTATATTACCTATTATCCCCGCTCTGAACTCATCAAGAATAGTGCGGGCACATCTTTCATAATCTATTCGTTTCCCTGAAAGTATGAATCCTCGCTTCATCGCAATACTTTCCATTGTCTCAAGCGCAGTTTCTCCTGTTTTTTCTATTTTGTATCTTGAAATCAAAAGCTCCGGGTACTTTCTCTCAAGTACCTTTACAAGCTCAAGAGCCAAGTCGCTTACATCTAAAATTTCATCCTTGATAGATCCGCAAAAGGCCAGATTAAGTCCTACATTTGGGTCTTCAAACTTCGGCCACAATATGCCGGGAGTGTCTAAAAGCTGCATACCGCTTACGAGAGAAAGCCATTGCTTTCCCTTTGTTACACCCGGCCTGTCTCCTGTCTTGGCACTCTTCTTACCTGTAAGACGATTAATCAATGATGATTTTCCGACATTGGGCACTCCTACTATCATCATTCTCAGAGATTTCTTTCTAATCTGATCCTTGTTTTTTTCGTCCTGCAATGAAGTAAGAAGTTTTAAAAGCTGCTGAGACCCCTGACCTTTCATGCAGTTCATAGACAGTACAATATTTCCTTCGCTTTTAAATTTTTCTATCCACGCTTCATTTGCTTTGCGATCTGAAAGATCACTTTTATTTAAAATAATTATTCTTTTCTTGTCCCTGACTAACTGGTCGATTATCGGATTCCTGCTTGATACGGGGATACGAGCATCTACCACCTCTATAACCAGATCAACCAATCTTAGATTCTCTTCTATCAGTTCTCGGGTTTTCTTCATATGACCCGGATACCAGTTGATATTGTCCATTATATACCTCTCTAATCAGAAAAAAGGGGAACCCAAACGGATTCCCCCATAAAAACTATTCCTTAGTTTTAATCTTTGCAGCCTTACCTGTTCTTTCACGCATGTAGTTAAGTTTAGCTCTTCTAACTGCGCCTTTTCTTACCACTTCAATCTTTTCGATCTTAGGTGAGTGCAGCGGGAAAGTCTTTTCTACGCCGACACCTGAAGCGATTTTTCTAACGGTAAAAGTTTCGCTTATACCGCCGTTCTGTTTCTTAAGTACGAAACCTTCGAAAACCTGAACTCTCTCTCTGTTGCCTTCTTTAATTTTGATGTGAACCTTTACAGTATCTCCAACACCAAAAGCAGGGATATCATTTTTCTCATATTCCTGAGTTATTGATTTAATTAAATCCATTTCTTTTCCTCCTTCCCTCCAAGACGTTCGTGGCACAAACTCCTCCAGAGGAACGCCCGTAATAACTCATATAGTTTAGCATATAACCCGTCTTATTGCAAGGGTTTTAGCCTATATAATTTAATTTTTTGTTTTGATTTTTTATTTATGCTCTTGGATGTGCTCTGTCATAAACATCCTTTATCCTGTTTTTTGTAAATGCAAGATAAACTTGTGTGGCAGAAATATCCTCATGCCCCATAAGTTCCTGAAGCGACTTGATATCAGCTCCGTTTTGCAGCATATGTATGGCAAATGAATTTCTCAAAACTTGAGGCGTTAAATTTATTTTTAGCTGTCCTTTCACTCCGTATTCCTTAAGTATTTTCCACAGACCCTGCCTCGTCAGCGGTTTCCCCTGAAAATTCACGAATAATCGCTGTTCATCTTCGTTATTTCTTATCATCCTTGGTCTTGCATTCTTAATATATTTTTCAAGGGCATTTCTTGCCATTCTGCCTACAGGTATTATCCTCGCTCTTATATTCTCTCCATCACATGTCACAAACCCCATTCTGAGGTTCAAATCCGCAATTTCCATTGAAATAAGTTCTCCTGCACGAATACCGGTCGCATACAGAAGTTCAAGTATAGCCCTGTCCCTGATTCCCTTTTCACTGTCATCCGGAATCTCCATAAGCTTTGCCACTTCGTCCGGTTCCAGAAAATCTATGGCCTTTTTAGTTATCTTTGGTGTCTTAATGTTATCGGCAGGATTTTCAATAAGTCCTTCTTTCTTTTGAAGAAAGCTGTAATATGTTCTGATTGATGCCATCTTTCTGTTTACAGTGGCTTTGGTTTTTCCCTGGTTTTTAAGTTCCATAAGATAGGCCACTATGTCGGAATTGACCGCATCACAAAGTTTATCTATGCCTCTTTCTCGAAGAAATACAGCAAAATGCTCCATATCCCTTTCATATGCACGGCAAGTATTGGCCGAAGCCTTTTTTTCTTTGATTAGATATTCTTCAAATTTTTCCTTTTTCATAGTAGCACCTCTATTATAGAGTATATTACCTATCCTCAATTATTTCAATCGAAAAATAGACAAAATTGCAGTATTATGTCAACTATTTAAAGTAACGCCTTTCAGGTTGTACACATAAATTGTCTTGAGGAGTTTGATATGACGATAAATAAAAAATTAGTTTTGATATTTCTTTTTTTAACAGCTGTAGGTATATGCACCGGCGCTTTTTTTGAAGTTTTTATGAAAGGTGAGGGAAAACAGCAATTGATGGAAATGATGTCTTCATTTTTTTCTGCAAAAGATTCACAAAATGGTTTTGCTGCCTTCTCAAGCAGTTTCAAGACATGGCTTATTATAACGGTCGTATTGTTTTTTTGTCCCGTTCTCCCGCCGCTCGTGTTATTATGCCCTATTATACCTCTGGCAAAGGGACTTACTCTTGGCTTTTCTGCCACGATGCTGATAGAAACTTTCGGGACTAAAGGTGTATGGTACATAATAACAACTATGATTCCCCAAAACATTTTACAAATTCCCGTAATGTGCTTTCTTGCCGCCCTATCGTTTGAGGGTACATATATTGGGTGTAAATTTTTATCTATAAAGAAACGACGCAAAATAAACAAAAATGCCCTGCAAAATTATGCAAGGCAATACCTTATAATCTACTGTATGGGAATTGTTCTTATAATTGTTTCTTGTATTCTTGAGGCTTTTTTGAGTTAAACAAGTCATAAACCATCAATATCGCAATCATGCTTTTAGCATCGTGAATTTCGCCTTTCATAACCATATCGTGAAGCATGGTTATCTCAACCTCTTCCAAATCTATTGCTTCATTTTCATCAAAAGAAGTTTCTCCGGCTGTAAGTCCTGATGCTAAAAAAAGATACAACTGTTCTTCGGAATATCCTACAGTCGGATAAAAAGATGTGATAAATTCAATATTATCAGCAGTATATCCTGTTTCTTCTTTAAGTTCTCTTGCAGCAGTCGCAAGCGGCTCTTCACCGGGATCTATCTTTCCTGCCGGAACTTCAAATACTACTCTGTTTGCCGGCTTCCTGTACTGCCTCACCATTACCATCTTTCCCTCATCGGTAACAGCTGCTATAACTGCACCGCCGTTATGCTCTATTATTTCCCTATAGGACACACCATTTTGAACCGTAACCTTATCTTTTCTTAAATTTAATACACTGCCTCTATAGAGCATTTCTGTTTCTATCGTCTTTTCTTCAAATGTCATGATATTCTCCTACAATATACTTTCTATGATGGGATTATATACAAAATCCCGGCTTTAGTCAATCACACTTGCAAATTGCTTATACGACAAAATCTGCCGGAAATAACCCTATCCGGCAGATGATTCTCAAACTATATAAAAATCGTTATCTCGGTTCTACAAGGAGCTTAATCGCCGTTCTCTCTTCCCCTTCTATCTGTATATCTGTAAATGCAGGTATACACACAAGATCTATTCCGCCCGGAGCCACAAATCCCCTTGCTATTGCAGTTGCCTTTATCGCCTGATTAAGGGCTCCTGCACCTATGGCCTGAATCTCTGCTCCTCCCTTTTCTCTCAATACACCTGCTAATGCTCCTGCTACCGAATTAGGATTAGACTTAGCTGATACTTTTAAAATTTCCATTGTTATCCCTCCTGTTATGGTTACTCATTTTAGTGTTTCATTAAGGCCGTGGCCTGTTTATCGTTTCCCGGGTAATTCGATAAGTCAATTATAACCAATTTTATCCATAAATTTTCAAAAACTATTCGACAAATTCACCTATTTAACAACTTTTTTCACTTTTTTTACACTTTCCACTTGCAATTAATCTAATCTTCTTGTACAATAATATTGTGGTTATCCCCCCTGATAACCTCATAATCTCAAATCCAAAATACCCCTTTTGAACAAAGTAGCCTGCTCCCCTGCAGGCTACTTTGTTATAATCAACTAATAACCAATATGAAAACAATTACCAAAAATTACAAAACAAAATATTTTTCTTCGGGAATAACCGATAGATATCTTGCCGATATGCGTATAGGTGTTTTTGATATAGAGACTCTTGGCCTCAGCCCACAGTTTGCACCCATAATACTTGCAGGCTTTATGACTGTCGATACAGATGGAAAATGCTGCTTCACCCAATACTTTGCTGAGACTCCGGGAGATGAAAAACATATATTAAAAAACCTCGAAAAAGATTTTGAAAAAGTAGACTGCCTGCTTACTTACAACGGTAAGCACTTCGATATTCCTTTCATTAAGAAGCGTGCTGCCAAGCAGGAAAACAAGTGTCCCGACTGTAATATGTACAATCTTGACCTATATCTTGCCATAAACGGCTACAGCGAAATTCGTCACATACTAAAACATCTGAGACAAAAGGATATAGAAATATACATGGGACTTTCTGATGGCAGAGAGGATGAGATATCGGGAGCAGAAAGTGTTGAACTTTACAAGTCTTACCTTTCATGTACAGACCCCCTTAAAAAATCGGATATTGAAAAGCGCATACTTCTGCACAACCATGACGATATTTTATTACTTTACCGACTTCTTCCAATCCTTAGACAGTTAAATGTACACAAGGCTTTTAATTGTCTCGGCTTTGCAGTCAAAGGAGAAAACGGCTGGCCCACTCTTAACATTACATCAATCAAAATGAGCATTTCCGGACTTTCCGTATCGGGAAATTATAATGAAGAAGCTTTTTCATATGTTTCTTACGATACATTTTCGGATAACTTTTCATGCGAATTTAATGGTGAACGAAACTTTGAGTTTATAATTCGTACTGAACGCTATAAGGGGAATATATTTGTAAATTTAAAAAAATATTTTTCAGAATATGATGATTTAAAGGACTTCCCTCACTACAGCAAAGATTTCCTTCTTCTTGGCGGAAATCATAATACAAATTATCTGGAAACAAATATGTTTATAAAAAAGTTCCTGCTAAAATTTATGGACCAACATGTTTGTCCACGCATGATTCTTTAATAAAGCATTCAAACAAATTCAAAATTCACTATTGCCTTTTTCTTTGTTTATGTTATAATTATCATGTTACGGCTCTATGGTCAAGCGGTTAAGACTCCGCCCTCTCACGGCGGCAACTCGGGTTCGAATCCCGATAGAGTCACCAATTATAACAATAAAAAAGAAACCTCGTTATCACACAAGGTTTCTTTTTTTATATCTTAAACTTTTATTTTTTATGTCCCAATATCTTTAGCAAATCCTCCTCATATTGTTCATAGGATTCGCCTTTTTTTCTCAGTTCCAAAGCAGCGGTCAAAGATGCAAAAGTTTTTTTGTTAATTGGGAAAACCTTAAGCGCCACAGCACCTACAAGCAGGCATATGCAAGGTACTAAAATATACGAAACATTCAAAAAACCGATTACGCTTCCGGGCTGAACCTCCAACGCTGCATTAAATCCCGCAAGTTCAAATACAACTCCGAATACCCATACCATTATAGCCGTAATAAGTGTTCCAAGAACCGATACAACTGACATTATATCCCCTTCTCTTTTTTTCATGTTAACATATTCATCAACTTCTACAACATCATAGAAAATAGAATTGCTTACCTGCCAGAATCCCGTCTGAACTACTGCAAAAATACCTATGTAAACAGCACAACCAACTACCGAATCGGCCGCAACAAAGTAAATTATTATACCTACTATTCCGCAAATTGCCATCATTGTCATCTGCTGCCATGACTTTCCTTTTGCAAGCGCCATTTTTTCAACCATAGGTGTTGCCAAAACAAAGATGATGACAGTAAAAATATATACATATGAAGAATATCTGTTATCCAATCCCAAATTATATTGTAAAAAATAAATTGTTCCTACACTGAACAGAGAAAAAGCGCATGTAAATGCTGCTTTATATACTACAAGTATCTTCATTGTCTTAAGTTTTAAAAGTTCTCTGTAATTTACAAAAATATCTTTTATTATATTCTTCTTTTTTTCTATCTTTGAAATTACCACAACATTTTTACCTGTAGAGGTAACCGATATAAACCAGCTCACAAAACAGCATATACCCAATATTATTCCCATAACGGCCCATCCGCTTCTCTCATTGCCTTTAAATAAGTCTAAAATAAAAAGCGGCATTATATATCCTATTCCATTTCCTATTATGGAAAATACCCTTGATAAACTTCTTAATCTCGTTCTCTCATCATAACCGGTTGCAATTTCTGCACCAAGAGCATTATATGGTATTTCATATGTGGAAAAGAAAATTCTGAAAAGCATGGCAAATATTAGATAATACACCATCTTAAAAGTTATAGAACCGTCAACACTCTGAAGCATTATTATAATTACAGGCAAAATTGCGATTGATGAGGCCAACATAAAGGGCCTGCGTCTTCCCATTTTTGAAGTACATCTGTCAGAAAGATTACCTACCGTCATTCCTGCTATAACTTCTACTAAAAGAGCTACTGAAGAAACTGTCCCGGCTACTGCTGCACCAATTCCAACGCAATTTGTAAGAAAAAGTACAAAGTATGAAGACATAAAATAATAAGCCGCTCCCTGGCCGAGAGCGCCTAAGCCATATCCTAAAATCATTTAATTAACACCATCCTAACTTTTGCTGTCTTAAATCAAACCGTAACATCAGCTGTTTCAAGTCTGATTATTTTCCTGAGATTGTCTAAGGAAAGTTCAATTTGATATCCAATTTTACCTGCACTTACACATATTGTATCCACAGTTTCCGCTGAGATATCAACAACGGTTTTAAAATATTTTTTCATTCCAACGGGGCTGCATCCCCCATGAACATATCCGGTCAATGGCAGCAGTTCTTTTGACTTAACCATTTCTATGGATTTTTCCCCAACTGTTTTAGCAGCTTTTTTTAAATCCAGTTCCCTTTTAACAGGAATTACAAACACATAATTCTCCCTGCTTTTTCCGACAGTAACCAAAGTTTTAAACACCTTATCCGGATTTTCTCCCAATGCCTCAGCCACATCAACTCCCGAAACAGCATCTGTATCTCCGTAAAAGTGACTTTGATATTCTATCTTTTTTTGTTCAAGAATCCTTATCACATTTGTCTTTGCTTTCATTTCACCCTCTCTCATTTTAAAAACTTCCCCAAAATGCGGAAGTTTATTTCTATATTTTAATTTAACATGCTTTTATACATACTTCAATACTTTTAAGCAAAATAAAACTTCCGTCCTTTATCTGAACGGAAGTTTTATCTATCATCCTACTGAGCCTTTTCTTTAACTTTTTCCGGATTATCTTTATTTTTGCCTCTCGATACAGCTATTACAACCCCTGACATAGCCATCAATGCTATGACATTAGGCAACACCATTATCTGATTAAACATGTCGGCAAGTTCCCAAACCAAATCATTTGATAAGCATGATCCTAAGAAGATAAAACCTATTGCAATTACAGAATATATCTTTGTTCCTTTCTTACCGAAAAGATAATTTACATTTACCTTTCCAAAGAAATTCCAGCTTAAAATAGTTGAAAAAGCAAAGAACATCATGCATATTGCAATAAATATGCTTCCTGCGGTATCTCCAAATGCTACAGAAAACGCCAGCTGACCCATATTTGTCTTATCCACACCATCAGCTACTCCGCTTGCCAATACTCCATCACCTGCATAGAGTGTTGATATTACCACAAGAGCAGTCATTGTAACAACTACAAATGTATCTATAAACACACCTACCATAGCTACTACACCTTGATCATGCGGATTTTTAACATTTGCCATTGCATGAGCATGAGGTGTTGAACCCATACCGGCTTCATTAGAAAACAGTCCTCTCTTGGCACCCTGACTTATGGCAGTTTTGATAGCATATCCTACCGAACCGCCGATTATCGCATTAGGCATAAATGCATATTTGAATATCATTCCGAATGTCTCAGGTATATATGATGCTCTCATAATAAGTACGACAATTCCTCCTACTATGTAAAGAAGTGCCATTACGGGAACAATTTTTTCAGCTACGGAAGCAATTCTGTTGATTCCTCCGATAAATATAAATGCTGCAACTCCTGCTACTATAAGTCCTATTACCCATGATGGAATTCCAAAAGCGGTGCTGCAAGTTGCTCCAATAGAGTTGGACTGTACCATGCAGCCCATGAATCCCAATGCCAAAATTATAGCTATTGCAAAGAATCCTGCAAGAAAATCACCAAATTTATTAGGAAAAGCTGCTTTAATATAATATACAGGTCCTCCGTGGATTGTTCCGTCATCTTGTATTACTCTTGTTTTCTGTGCAAGAACAGCTTCCGCATATATGGTAGCCATTCCGAAGAAAGCTATAAACCACATCCAAAAAATGGCTCCGGGTCCTCCTGTCAAAATAGCTCCGCAGGCTCCTATGATATTACCTGTTCCCACCTGAGCTGCAACTGCAGTAGAAAGAGCCTGGAAAGAGCTTATACCTTGCTCCTGTTTTCCACCTTTCATAGTGAATTTTCCGAAAACATTTTTAAATCCTTCTCCAAGACAACGAATCTGTACAAATCCTGTACGAACAGTAAAATACAATCCTGCTCCAATCAGAAGGAATACCAAGATGTAATCAGAAAGATAAAAATTGATTTTTTGCACAATACTTAAAAGTGTCTCCATTTTTTATATTTTCCTCCTAAACAGCATGTCTAAGTCTTATAAAAACTTAGACGCAATAAAAAAGCTGCTGAAATAATATCAGCGGCTCCAGAAAATAACGACCGGTGAGACACAATCAATCATTATATGCTTTTATTGCAGTAGGCAATTATCAGTTCATCAGAAAGAATATGTCCCTCTGTCCTTTTACCTGAGAGATTCAGCCGGTCAAAGTAATAATAGATAATTACTAAAAACAGCCTTGCACCTTCGGTACTCGTTTAAACGAGATTCTCCAGAGTTCTCTCCACTTTCGGTCTCCATTTCTCATACGGCTTACAGCCTAATAAATTCCAAAAGTTTCAACAAGAGTTTTACCTTACAATGATATCACTTTTAGAATTACATGTCAATATCGTTTTGTAAATATTTTATCAAACAAAAGCGGAACTTCACCGCCTGCTTCGCTTCCGCTCGCAGGCTTTTTACTCGGCTTCTCTCCGCTCCGCCTCGTACCACTCGCTGCTCCAAGCTCCACCGGAGCTTTTCGCTACGCTCGTGCCCTCTCGGGTTCAAGTCCCTCCATTCATATTCTCGCAAATTAAAACCAGGATACTCAAAAGCATCCTGATTATAATGGTGCGCGATGAGGGACTTGAACCCCCACGGTCGCCCGCTAGATCCTAAGTCTAGTGCGTCTGCCAATTCCGCCAATCGCGCATATAAAGTTGTCTGTTGTTTTTACGGCTACATATAAGTTCGAATTACTAAATCAAAGATTTAGATTCTCACTTAATTCCGCCAATTGCGCATATATCTATTTTTACTTTTTAAAATACCGCCAACATCATGAGATATTGACGGTTCAATTCATTTGGTGACCCCACCGGGAATCGAACCCGGGTTACCGCCGTGAAAGGGCGATGTCTTAACCGCTTGACCATGGGGCCATAAATGGGCTGTAATCAACAGCCCATATTTCAAACCGGCAACGACCTACATTCCCAGGCAGCTTCCCGCCAAGTATTATCGG
>CAJMLH010000032.1 GCA_905214195.1 uncultured bacterium | reverse complement strand
AAAAGCCTGTAAAATAAGGAAAGTTCAGGAAATCTCTCCACAAATTCCGATTGATGAAAATATTTCTTCGGCATACCGGCCGGCAGGAACACTTTCCGGCTCCCCTATTCCGATAACATCAGCCTTTAACGCATCCTCAAAGCAATCTATATCCGCCGGATTCCCTTTCGGCACAATAAGTACCACTTTATTCTCGATAAGCTCAACTATCGACTCGTCTATCATTAAATCCTGTGCCTTAAGTTCATCCATCTGTTTTGTGGCGGCAGAAATAAATATATCGGCAGGAACACCTTCCTCTATCTGAGTTTTTAAAGTTCCGGAGCCTCCAAAGGAAAAGTTCAAAACCGTATCCTGGTTTTCTTTTTGATATTCTTCTTCAAGATCTTCACACACATCTGTAAGAGATGCAGCCGCTAATACAGTTATTTCCGATTTTGGGGAATCATCTTGCTCTGAACATCCGATAAGCTGCATTGCCAGTACCAGCAATGTAATAATTACAATAAACTTCTTTTTCATAATCCGCCTACTTTCCGAATCCGCAATTTGGGAATGTACATACATCACAATTAAGACACAGACCGCCTTGACCGTAATCTGCAATATCATCCGGCTTATCATCTGCAAGCACTCTTGGCAAAATCAAGTCAAATACTGTTCTTCCTGCATACATTACACATCCCGGAAGCCCCATGACAGGCACATTCCGCCCATCGAATTCATAATAGGCCAACATGAACATTGCACCGGGTAATACAGGCGCACCGTATGTCAATATATCCGCTCCTATGCTCCTTATGGCCCCCGGCGTTCTGTCATCAGGGTCTACGCTCATTCCTCCGGTGCATAAGATTAAATGTGCTCCATTTTCAGCGGCTTTGCAAACAGCGTCTGCTATAGCCTCAGTGTCATCGGTTACAATTCTTTTTTCAATTACTTCTGCTCCGTATTCCGCAAGCTTTGCTTCCACAACAGCACCAAAGGAATCTTTAATTCTCCCCTTTGCCACCTCGCTTCCCGTCACTATGACCGCAGCTTTTTTATGTTTAAATTCCAGTACATCAAACAACGGTTCACATCCACATACTATTTTTGCATTTTCTATCTTCTCACGCTTTATTACAAGAGGTATTACTCTCATAGCAGCTATTATATCTCCCTTTTTTACCGGGAAATTTCCGTGCCTTGAAGCTATTATCATATCTCCCATGGAATTTACTTTTCTGAGGCGCTCATCATCCACTTTCAGAAGTCCGTCCGTCTCGGCAACAATTTCTATTTTTCCCTCCTTAGGCGCACCTTTTATTGAAATATTTTCTCCAAGACACAATTTTGCAAGAGCATATGCTCCCTCATCCTCATGCATCATGCTTTCGTCATTCTCCCACACATAAAGGTGTTCCTTACCCAAAGATAAAAGTTCTTCTATGTCTTCTTCTTTTACTATGTGCCCTTTCTTAAAGGCCGCCCCCTTAAATTCACCGGGAACTATCCTGGTTATATCATGACAAAGAACATGACCTACCGCATCTATTGTCTTAATGTATTTCATATGATTATTTATCCTTCCCTATTAAACCACGGTGCTCAAAAAACTCAATAATGCACAAAAAAATCCCCTCTATGTCGTCTCTGTGAAACACAGGTACATCGTCATCACAAGGGAATTGTCGGTCGGTTGCTCTGCATATTATAGTGTCTGTACGGCATATGGATTTTTGTTCATTGGATATCATCTCAATCTTAGGGTATGATGAGCCCTTCAAACCCTCGATTATAACAACATCATAGGAACTCAAAAACTCCACTGCATCCTCTGCTCCTACATCTCTCTTAAAGTCAAGAGAAAGCTGTCCTTTGGCAAATATTGCCGTTCCAAGAGCCCCGGCCTTAAGAAACCTGTATGTATCTGTTCCTTCACTATCTATACTGTAGCAGTGTCCGTCATGCTTTATCGCCCCGACCGTAAATCCATGCTTTATAAATTCATTGATAAGCTTTATTATAAGTCCTGTCTTTCCGCTGTTTTTGAGTCCGCTGACACAAAAAACCATCTGAGGAAAAGATGGGGCTTCTCTTCTTGATATAATATTATTTCGCACTACGGCTTTATCAAATGTCGTATACTTTAAACTTATATATTTAACTCTTGACTTTCTTATAAGGTTCATGAGTTTATAATCGCCTCTTCTTAGAGCTTCCTCTATGAGCGGCAGCATTTCTTTTGAGTATATGGCACAAAGAGGCTGAATAAAATCATCGCTTTCTATGCAGTAACAGTCGTAATCCGAACATATAAATCCGGACATATATTCCGCTAAATCTTTTGATATATTAGGCATATCTGCACCGCACACAAAGACATAAGGTTCTTTTGCAAATTTGATTAGATTATAAATACCTTCAAGCATTGATTCATCCTCAAATACGCAAGGGCAAATATCTTCGTAATCCTCTTTTACAGCAGCCGAAATCAGAACATCGCCCAAAATTTCGAGTTCATCTTTAAGTTTTTTAATTATTACTCTGTTTCCGGCTCTTACCCCTGCATCGTTGATACCGAATGCACTGTTTCCGGCAAGAATTCCTACCGATAGCTTCATTACTTAAATCCCTTTTATGTATCTTATTTTTACTTCGTCGCCTTTTTTAGCTTTTCTTCCCGGCTCAAGATCTATGAAACAATTGCATAATGTCAAATTGTTTATTACCGATGAAGAATGTATCTGCGACGGCAAGTAGACCTTTCCGTTTTCTGCCTTAGCCCTTATCAGCCGTCTGTGTTTATTGACTTTATTATATTCATCTGCCAAAACAGCCGATGATGTTACAGGCTTCATATCCATGCACCCTGTCATCTTTGCTATAATCTCCCAAAAATACACCTCAAAATTCGCCATAGCCGCATATGGGTTTCCCGAAAGACTCAAGACCACTTTATTTTTCAAAAATGAAGCCATAGTCGGTGTCCCCGGCTGAATATCTGCATTGCTGAAAAGCATTTCTGCTCCCATATCTTTCATAAGCGCCGGCAAAAAATCTCTTTCACCTACTGATACTGCCCCGGTGGTTATTACCATGTCGGAAATCTTAAGGGCTTTATTTATAAGCGCTTTTGCCTCATTCTCATCGTCTCCGCAAAGATAAGGGCCGTAAACTTCAATACCGTGTTTCTCGGCTGCTGCTGCAAGTATATATCCAACGCTTGCGTAAATTTTACCGGGCAGTAACGCTTCTCCCGGCTCTGTAAGCTCGTTTCCGGTTGAAATAATTGTTATTTTGGGTTTTCTCACCACAGCGGCGGATGCTGTCCCTGCCGATGCAAGCATACCTATTCTGACAGAGTCTATCAATACTCCTTTTTTTAAGATAACATCTCCGCAGAGTATATCTTCCCCCGTCATACAATAATTTTCTCCCGAATGAACCTGTTTTTTTATGACTGCCAAAGCCTCACCCATGTCGGTGTCCTCCTGCTTCACTACAGCGTCAAATCCATCAGGAATATAAGCGCCTGTCATAACTCTTACAGCCGTGTTTCTTCTGTATTCTATATTCTTAAAATCTCCTGCAAGCAGTTTCCCGGTCACCTTCAATGTGGTTTTTCCACAGACTAATGCTTCTGTCGTGTCTTCTGCCCTTACAGCATAACCATCCATAGCAGACTTGGGAAACGGCGGCACCGATGATGATGCAAAGATATCCTCATAGGATATTCTTCCGCAAAGATTTCTTAACGGAACCACCTCGTATTCCTCTATGGGATTTATAACTTCGAGAATATTTTCCAAACACTCTTCTATCTTCATCATAATTCCGTCTTTCTGTAAAATTCCATGGCAGTCCCCATATCGTGGGCGAGAACATCTTTCGGCATTCTTGCCGCTATGCATGAAACATAAATATCCCCGGCACTTCCGGTCACATTAAATATCTGCACTATATATAAATACCAAAAATAAGTTTCATCAATATCCGAAAGCATTAGGGTAAGTACAATCCCCCAGACTGCCAAAGGTGCAAGTGCAATCGTTATATACGGCAGCTTCTTAAAATACCATGAACTAAAGGCATATGCCATGCCGTGTTTAAGGTCGAAACCAAATGCGGCGCTGCTGCCTGTAAATAATCTTATGAATATACCGTGTACTCCCTCATGTAAAAACAGATATACTGTCATTCCCACAATGGTCGCACTAATGCAAAACAGGATTTTTCCCATATCCATATCGAAAGCATATTTTATCGGATGCACAAACAGCATCGGCAAAACCATCGCCAATGCTGCTGCTAAACTCCAAATATTTATGGCAATCAATGAACTGCGGTCTTTGGTAAGGTCTATTCTTTTAAACAGTTCGTATCCACCGGGAAGACTTTCACACGCATGAGCGGTGCTCTCCCCTTGTGGGTTTACTGCCTTTTTCATTATCTCAAGACCTCCAAAACCACATCTGCCATCTTATCTTTTTCACAAACCGTATTATGAAGAACCGGCTTATTCTCAAGGTCTGCAAGACCTGACGGAACCTTTACTCCAGTCAGTTTTGCCAATGCTTTTACATAATCAAAGCCTGTTACTTCCTTGTCGGTTTTCGCCATTTCGGCAACTTTAAGTTCATCTAATCCACATGCCTTTGCGACACTTTGAGCAAACTTATATGCACTTGCCGTAGAAGCGATTACAGCAGGTCTGTCGTCTCCTGTTTCTTCAACATAGTCTCTGTAAACTTTATATGCAACTGCGGTATGAGTATCCACCAGATACTTATCTTCATCCCAAAGTTTGGCTATAGTTTCTTCTGTTTCCTCTTCGGTGCAGAATCCACCGTAAAAATCTTTCATTTTTTCTTTCACATCAGCAGAAACTTCGTATATCTTTTTTTCTTCCAAGTCTGACATCCAACGGTTTACAGCCTGTCCGTCTCTGTCACTGAGCAAATATAACAATCTCTCAAGGTTGCTGGAGATCAATATGTCCATAGACGGCGAGCTTGTAAGGTGGAATTCTCTTCTTGCATCATAAATCCCGGTTCTTATAAAATCCGTCAAAACTTTATTTTCATTGGATGCGCATATTAGTTTTCCGACAGGGATTCCCATTTTTCCTGCAAGATAAGCAGCCAAAATATTTCCGAAATTGCCTGTAGGTACTACTATATTCATGGCATCTCCCTTTTTAAGAGCACCATCCTCAATCAGCTTTACATAGCTGTATACATAGTATGCTACCTGCGGAACAAGTCTTCCTATATTTATGGAGTTGGCAGACGAAAGCTTGATTCCCTTATCAGCAAGTGTATCCTTGATGGCTTCATCGGCAAATATCTTCTTTACTCCTGTCTGTGCATCGTCAAAGTTTCCCTTTATGGCTGCAACATGAGTATTTGCTCCCTCCTGGGATACCATCTGTCTTTGCTGAACTTCGCTTACACCATTCTCGGGATAAAAAACGATTATCTCCGTGCCGTCAACATCTGCAAATCCCTCTAAAGCAGCTTTTCCTGTGTCTCCGGAAGTAGCTGTAAGTATGCATATCTTGTTTTTTTCACCTTCTTTGCGGCATGCGGTTGTCATAAGGTACGGCAGTATGGACAGAGCCATATCCTTAAATGCAGCAGTCTTGCCATGATAAAGTTCAAGGAAATACGCACCGCCTGCTTTCTTTACAGGCACTACCTCAGGCGCCTCAAACTTGCTGTCATATGCACCCTCAATACATGCTTTCATCTCATCATCTGTATATTCATCAAAATACGCATGAATTATCTCATAGGCTATCTGCTGATAAGTCATACCTTTCATTTCCTCTATATCAACCGGAAGCTCCGGAATAGTTTCCGGAACATAAAGGCCCTTATCTTCTGCAAGGCCTCTTATAATAGCCTCTGTACTGCTTTTATAATCACTGCTTCCTCTTGTGCTTTCGTATTTCATCTATTTGCTCCTCTCTTTTATCAGCTCTGTAAGCCGCTTTGCTCTTGTGACTTTCCCTTACGGCTGCCTCGGATTCTTCTTACGGTATCTGCAAAATCCTCGTGCTTTATGGCTTTTACATCGAAATGCAGTATTCTGAATGTATATTCCATTATGGTTCCTATCCCGAATACAGCTATAACTGTTCCGATTCCTACCTTAGCTCCCATCAGCCAACCGATGAGAAGCACCGTTCCCTCAAGGATACCCCTTACCAAACCAATAGGCAATTTATGAAGTCTTTTGCCCATGGCTACCATCAATGCGTCTCTCGGACCACACCCCAGTCCCGCACCTATATAAAAATAACTGGCGATACATATCACCACCTGACCTGCCAAAAGTACTAAAACTCCTACTGCAAAGTTATGCATCTTAGGTATAAAATCAAGCCAATTGCAAAGGTCAACAACTTTACCTATCATGATGGCATTTAATACTGTTCCGAAACCTATTTTTTCTTTCAGAATAAAATCTATTACTATAATGACCACTCCTGTAAGCACTACTATATCGCCATACAAGATATTGGTTTTATAAAATATTCCCATACTGAAAGCCTCCCATGGCGCCAATCCGACATTTGCCTGTATGCCCATATACGACCCCAGTCCATACAAAAAAAGTCCAAATATAAGCCTTATTGTTCTCTGTGTATATTCAATGGCTATTCCACGGCCTCTTACAGTTGCATTTTCTTTGCTCATCTTGCCTCCAAATTTAGTCATATGATAAGTTTACAATGGAGCAGGGCTAATTGTCAAGAAGAGCATTATTACTTGTAAAATGACTTTTTCGGCCATGAAATATCAAGTTATATTTTCAAAAAACAGGTATGTTTTCATCCCTACACCCGGCATACTCCAAAACACAAAATTTTCCTTGCATTTCAAGCGATAATCATATAGAATATATGTTGCGAATTTATCTTGTCTAAACGGCAAGATTGCTGAAATTTAAGAAAAGTGGGGTAACAATTTATGGCAAACATCAAATCCGCAAAGAAAAGAATCAGAGTTATCGACAAGAAAACTGCAAGAAACAGAAGAGTTAAAAATCATCTCAAAACTGTTTTAAAGAGCTTCGATGCAGCTTTAGAAGAAGGCAACTTCGAACAAGCAGCACAGCAGCTTCGCCTTGCAGAAAAGAAACTTATGCAGGCTGCTTCAAAGAATACTATTTCAAAGAATGCCGCTTCAAGAAAAGTTTCAAGATTAACAAAAAGATTCAACGCTGCAAAAGCAGCAAAATAAGTCTCACCCGTCCCCACCCGTGCATAAGTTAAATGCACAGCATGAGCAAAAAAACCATGGATGTGTCTCCCATGGTTTTTATTTTTTTAAAGTTTTTTGTGTGTTAATCTTGTCAAAAACAAGTTTGGTTAATATTAACTTGAAAAGCACTTTGGGCGGTGTTAAAATAAATATGTAATACAGTACAAAAGTTTGTAAAACAGACTTAATATCTTAACAATCGACGGAGAGGAAGAGAAATGATCGAGATTAAGAACAACCGTGTATTGGACTGGGTAAAAGAATGTGCCGAACTTACGAATCCAAAAGAAATCGTATGGCTTGACGGCTCAGAAGAACAGCTTGATATTTTCAGAAAAGAAGCTTGCGCAACAGGCGAGATGATAAAACTGAATCAGGATAAACTCCCCGGCTGTTACTATTACAGAACCCACCCAAAAGATGTCGCAAGAGATGAGAAAAGAACAGTAATCTGTACCACTTATCAAAAGGATGCAGGTCCTACCAACAACTGGGTTCAAAAAGATGAAATGTATGCTAAAATGCGTCCCCTTTTCAAAGATTCAATGAAAGGCCGCACAATGTATGCAATTCCTTTTTCTATGGGAATCCCCGGTACTGGGTTTTCAAAGATAGGTATAGAACTTACTGACTCCATATATGTAGTGCTTTCAATGCATATCATGACCCATGTGGGCGATGCGGTAATAGAGGAGCTGAATAAAGGCGCAGACTTCGTTAAATGTCTTCATTCAAAAGCTCAGATAGATGCCGAAAACAAATACATAGCCCACTTCCCTGAGGACAACACAATCTGGAGCATCAATTCCGCATATGGCGGCAATGTCCTTTTAGGCAAAAAATGTCTGGCACTCAGAATCGGTTCATGGCTTGGAAAAGAAGAAGGATGGATGGCAGAACACATGTTAATACTGTGTATCGAAAGTCCTAACGGTGAAAAGCGCTACATCAGCGCAGCTTTCCCAAGTGCATGCGGCAAAACCAATCTGGCAATGCTCATCCCGCCTGAACACCTTAAGAAAAAAGGCTATAAGGCATATACAATAGGAGACGACATAGCTTGGCTGCGTATAGGTAAAGACGGCAGACTCTATGCGGTAAATCCTGAAAACGGTTTCTTTGGAGTAGCTCCGGGCACCAACAGCAAAACCAACAATAATGCTCTCATGACTACAAAGAAAAACACTATATACACCAATGTATGCAGAGATTTAGACGACAACACAGTATGGTGGGAAGGTCTGGATCAGCCTGCTCCAACCAACGGAGAGGACTGGCAGGGCAACCCTTGGAGCAAGGATACTGCGACAGAAAAGGGCGCTCATCCAAACTCAAGATTCACAGCTCCTGCCGAGAACTGCCCTTCCATCGCACCTGAATTCTTCACAGGCGAGGGAGTTCCTATCAGTGCAATAATATTCGGCGGCCGCCGTGCCAAGGCAGAACCGCTTATCTGCCAATCCAAGAGTTGGAACCACGGTGTATTCATGGGCTCAAAGATGTCCTCAGAAACCACCGCAGCAGCAAACGGCGCAGTCGGCGTGGTTCGTTACGACCCTATGGCAATGCTTCCGTTCTGCGGATACCACATGGGCGACTATTTCCAGCACTGGATTGATATGGGCAAAAAGATGACAAATCCGCCTAAGATATTCAATGTAAACTGGTTCCGCAGAGATGACGAGGGTAACTTCATATGGCCGGGCTTCGGAGACAACATGCGTGCTCTCCTCTGGGCTCTCGACCGCTGTGAGGGCAAGGCAGACGCAGTGGAAACACCGCTCGGATATGTTCCTAAGAAAGAAGATCTTGATCTTGAGGGAATAGATGTTGATGAGGATAAACTTAACGAAATCCTTACCGTTGACAAGGAAACTTGGAAAAATGAGCTTGCAAACATCAAAGAATGGTATGCAAAATTTGATCATATGCCTGATGAGTTAATTGCTTCACTTGCAAAACTGGAACTTGATCTGTATTAAAGTTTCCGTTTCCGATATAATTGATAATAAAACTAACCGGACAGTTTTTAAAATTAAAGCTGTCCGGTTTTTTAATTCTATATCAATATTAAGTCATAATTTTGTGGTCAAACCCAGCCAATACCCACCGGCGGTCCAACAACTTCATATTAAGGATAACAATTATTATTCTTTCTGTGTTATTGATATTTTACTTTTCTTCAAAATTTCTTTATCGCATTGTTCAATAACTTCTTCATCGCAGGATATCACATAAAAATATATACTTACATCCTTTTCCTCAAAATACTTTCCATACACTCTTCCTTTCATATTTACGGGAGCAAAAGCTTCAGAAACTTCATATTTAGGAACTCCGTACTGAATGTAATTTCTCAAGTATTCTTTCTTTTCATGCAAAAGTCCGTTTACTGTCAGTTCTGCATCGACCGTTTGCCATCCTATTGTTCCTGCAACCTCTGAATTAGCTACTGTTCCATTGACTTTCCAGTCAAATACTTGTTCCTCTTCTGAAAGTCCCAAATCCCTTAAGACCAACTTGGTGTAATCATACTTAGGAACAAGTCCCGCCATCTTTTCGTCAAGCTTTCCGCTTTCATCAAACCCGAAATCACCGTCGACGCAGTAAGCTCCGTAAAAGCTGCTGTAATAAGGAGACTTATCGTCATAAATTTTGCTGCACCCTTTTTTCAAATCAAATTCAGGGAAATTATACATTATTGTCAAATGATTTGCTTTTCCAAGCGAAAATCTTCTAAACTCACTGTCCGCATTAAAAGTCATGACAAAAGGATACCATCCGTCACCTGACGGCATTTCTATATCTATGCCCTTTTCACTCATATAACTGTTTGACGCCTCTGAACAGCTGTATATTTTCATAGCTCCAATACTTAAACCATATGAGCCTAAGGGTGAAAAAGCTATCGCTATTAACAAGGCAACCGTTATAAATAATATTATGATTGTTTTCTTTTTGTTCTTTTTACACATGATTTTTCTATTCCTACATTGACTTTTTTTCCTGTCTACCTATAATATAATATCGGAGGTAAATTTATGAACATTTGTATTTACGGTGCAAGCAGTGACAATATAAACCAAAAATATTGGAACGCAGTTTTTGAATTAGGTAAAACTATGGCGACAAGAGGGCACAGCCTCGTATTCGGAGGCGGTACAAGCGGTCTTATGGGCGCTGCTGTAAGAGGTGTACAAAACGCAGGTGGATTTTCCGTCGGAATTGCTCCTCGTTTTTTTGACAAACCGGGCATACTACATAACAGCTGTAACGAATTTATCTTCACCGATACCATGCGTGAGAGAAAACAAATTATGGAAGATCGTTCAGATGCTTTTATAGCAGTCCCCGGCGGCATCGGTACTTTTGAGGAACTCTTTGAAATACTTACACTAAAGCAACTTGGCCGTCACAGTAAACCTGTGGCTGTATTCAACATAAACGGATATTACGACTCTCTTTGCGAAATGATGAAACATGCGTCAGATGAGGGTTTCATGCGTTCCGGCTCTGAAAACATTCTAATGGTTTACGACAATATAAATTCAATACTTGATTACATAGAAAAGGAGGCAACAACATGATACTTGCAATAGCAACAAGAATGGAACATGAATCTTCAGAAAAACCGTTTGATGACAGACTATATATTACTTCATATTTCAAAAAAATATTCGACGATATGGGAATCCTTTTGCTCCCTGTGATTTCTGAAAAAAATCTTGACACGGTTACAAGTCTTTGCGAAGGCCTTATTCTTCCCGGCAGTTTTACAGATATAAACCCCTCATATTACAATCACCTGCCAATGGACGGTAAGGATTACGGCACTGATGAATACAAAGGCGATATGGCTCTTATAAAAGCCTTTTCCAAAGCCAACAAACCCATACTTGGTATATGCGGCGGTCTGCAATCAATCAATGTATATTTCGGCGGAACTCTCCATCAACAAGTTTCCAATCACTTAACTCCTGACAAGATGCACAAGGCCTTTGTCAAAGAGGATTCATTCCTATATAGAGTTCATCAAAAGGATATGCTTCTCATAAATTCTTTCCACAATCAGGCTGTAATGGATGTTGCTCCCGGATTTAACATAACCGTCACTTCCGAAGATGGCATGCCGGAAGCTATAGAAAGAGGCAATATCATAGGTGTGCAATGGCATCCTGAACTTTTGGATGATCGTGATTTTTTCAGAGCATTCGTCAACTTATGTATACCAAAATAGCAGTATTAAACTGCTATTTTTTTATTAAATCATCTATTACTGTTTTGGCTATAAGAAGTCCCGCCGCCGCAGGTACAAAACTTATGCTAAGAGGAGTACGGCTGTCAGCCTTTACAGGTTCTTCTTCAGAATATACTACCTTTACTCCTGTTATGCCCCTCTTTCTAAGCTCCTTTCTCATGACCTTTGCCAAAGGACACATCTTCGTGTTTTCTATATAGTCAGTCTTAAATGCCATGGGATTCAACTTGTTTCCTGTTCCCATAGAGGATATTACAGGCACTCCGGCCTCTTTAGATCTTTGAATTATATCTATCTTTGCAGTTACATTGTCCACCGCATCTATTACATAATCAAATTCATCAAACTTAAATTCGCTGCTTTTTTCAGGAAGATAAAACTCTTGCCTCGCATTTATATTCAAATTTGGGTTTATGTCTTTCAATCTTTCGGCAGCAACCTTTACTTTCGGAAGCCCAACGGTACTATGAAGCGCTATAAGCTGTCTGTTAATATTTGTTACATCGACTGTATCCTTATCAACTATTTCCATCGCTCCGACTCCTGCCCGTGCGAGAGCCTCACACACATAGCTACCGACACCCCCCACTCCGAACACTATCACCTTTGACTCTGAAAGCCTCTTAATCGCATCACTTCCTATCAATGCTTCCGTTCTTTTAAACTGTTCTACTGTCATTCATTTAATCCTTTTCCAATAGAGTTCTTGCATTTTTTCATCAATATGCCTGTTATTGAATATATCACTTCGCCGCTGTATCCAAGGGTTGTAAGACGACGCCCTACCTTTTCAACAAACTTTCTGTCTATGCTCTTTCCGTCATCTAAATGATTTTGTATCATTTTTCTGACAACTATCGAAGCTCGCTTCTTTTCCGTAAGAACTTCTTCCATTATCTCCCTATAATCCGGATTCTCATCAGAAAGAAATTCGTCAAGGGTTCTTTGGATAACATCTTTTTTAACTTTTTTACTCAAAAGCTCCTGTTCTATGCGTCTCCTGCCCTTACCTTTTTGGCATGCTTCCTTATAATAACTGATGCAATAATTCGCATCATCAACATACTTGTATTCTATAAGCATATTAAGTGCTTCTTTTATATCTTCGCCGGAAAATTCCTTTCGCCTTAAATAATCCTCCACCTGTCCTTGGGTACGCATGCGAGCAGCCACATACCTTAGTGCTGTAGACTTGCATTTATCAGAACTCATAAACATCACCGGCAGAAGCTATCTTGCAGCCGTCTGCAAATTTTTCTTTGAACATCATTATTGCCTTAATCCCTGTGCAGTGAACAGGAAAAAGATATCTGATTCCCATATCATATATGCTGTCCACTGTTTTTTTCTTTTCTCTGCCGGAAAGAGGATAAAGATGCATCCCTGCTGTAAGTGAAATAATTTTTTCTCCCGGAAAAATATTTTTTGCCCTTTCAATATCCGCAAGAATACCTGTATGACTGCATCCCGAAAAAATATGAATTCCCTCTTTTTCCCTCACGACCAATATCTGCTCATGCCTCATGTCATCCGCTTTCATCTGTCCGTCCTGGCAAGGCCTGTAAAAGGTTTCAGTCATAGCCTCTTTAGGTTCTATATTTCCCGAAATCGCAATATTATCACCAATATGAATTGTATCTTGGGTGAAAATCAGCCTATCACTTATCTCTCTGACAAAGTCGTCGCTCCATCTGATTCCGCAATTGGTTTTCTCTATGTTGCCTTGTCTATCTGTTCCATATGCTTTTAAAACTGCTTCCTTGTGTATGTAAATAGGTGCTGTTTTATTTATCTTGCAAAAGGTCTCCATGCCCTCAGTATGGTCGTAATGACCATGACTTATCACTGCCATATCCACACAGGACAAATCTATCCCTAAATTTGAGGCATTTTGTGCAAATAGCGGAGACGCTCCTACATCAAAAAGAATCTTTCGTCCGTTTGTTTCTACAAGTATGGAAAGTCCCCACTCCGCCATACAGAGAGAATTTTCCGTCTTATTGTCGGATAAAAATGTTATTTTCATTTATAACACCACCTTCTTAACTTCTATCATTTCGCCTTTAAAATCATATGGCAGACAACATATGCATCTATAATCACTCTTAAGGTCGGGAATTTTTATTTCTTTTAATATGGCATTGCCAACCTGTTGTTTCAGTATCCCTCGCAAATCGACAAAATCGTCAAAATTTCCAAAAAAACCTTCTCCCGTATATTTACTATAAGCCTCTCTCCTTGCCCATATATCAAAAAAACCTGTAATGCCCTGTTGCTCCACATATATATTCTCAGAACAAGAAAAAAATCGCCCGGCAATCTTTTGGAAATTGCAAGGCTTAATGTACTGAAAATCCAGCCCACAACAACCCGGACCTATAAGGCAGGCCCAGATATCTTGGCTGTGACTTATATTAAAATGTATATTTAGACCATCAAAATAAGGTTTACCTGAATCGGTTCTTAATATTTGAGCAGCATAAAAAGAATCTCTGTCCATACCATAAGACAAAATTGCTTTTTCAAAAAGAAGATTTTTTTCTTCTTTGTTATAACATCTGCTAAAAAACAATTCAAACTTATTTTTCATTGTTTTCTTCTTTTAATCTATTAAGGACTCTGATATATCCCTCTGCTCCGTATAAAAGACACTTGTTTACTCTGCTGATTGTAGCTGTGGATGCTTTTGTTTCCGCTTCTATCTCAGTATATGTCTTTTTCTCGGAAAGTAATTTTGCAACCTGAAGTCTCTGCGCTATGGCATGGATTTCGTTGATAGTACATATATCCTCAAAAAATCTGTAGCAGTCCTCTTCATTTTCTAAAGTCAAGATAGCTTTAAACAGTTCATCTATATCACTTTTTTTAAACTTTGATTCGTATGCCATTGTACCAACACTCCTTCCTTGATAGAATTATATCATTGCCATTGTTTCTCGTCAAACTGTATTTCACTGACAAGAAACTGCAAGCGTTTTTTACCTTGCCACTCCTGACATTCAAGAGTCCCCAATATGTTTACCGGAGTAAACTTCATCTCTTCAAAATCATAATCCTGAGCTTTGTTAAACATGACGCACTGCAATCTTTGACCATTTTCCCCTACGGCAAAAAACCTCACATGCTGCATTTCATCGCCCATATAACGAACATCTCCCGCTGTAACTTTACAGCACCTTATAAGCGGTTTGGGATTTTTATTTCCGAAAGGAGCCATCATTTCAAGCTGCTCGGCAAGCTCCATATTAAGTTCTCCCACTTCTGCTTCCAAATCTATATCGAATTTCTTTTTGAAAATTTCCGAATCTTTTGCTTTCAGCTCATTCATCTGCTGCGCTATGCGATTTCTCAATTCAGGCAAATTGCTTTTTTTCATAGAAAATCCGCAAGCTCCGCTATGGCCTCCAAACTTTTTGAATAAGTCCTCGTTTGGTTTTAATATTTGATACAGATTTATTCCCTCTATGCTTCTTCCGGTTCCTTTTATTTCGTCCTCACTTGTCGGTGTAACTATTACAGCCGGTCTGTAAAATGTTTCTTTTATTTTTCCTGCAACTATTCCAGCAATTCCCTCATATATAGCCTCTGCCTCAATTATTACAAAATCATCGGGATAATCTCTGTCTATTTCACAGCAACATTGTTCAAACAACTCGGCCTGCAATCTTCGTCTTTTAATATTTTTCTCAAGAACATCCCTTACAATTTCTCCCATTCTATTGGAGGAACATTTTCCAAAAAGCAGTTCTACTGCCTGCGAGGCATCCTCTATTCTTCCGGAAGCATTAAGGTGGGGTACTATTACAAAGCTTATATTTCCTGAAGTTATCTTTCCCATCTTCAATGATGTACCATCTATAAGCTGTTTCAAACCGACTCTTTTCCCAAGGTTTAGCACTTTGATTCCAAACTTCGTAATCGTTCTGTTTTCATCAAGCAGCGGCATTATGTCACCTATAGTTCCAATCGCTGCCAAATCCAGAGCTTCAGTAAGTATGTATTTGGGAAGTCCTGCTTTTTTTTGAATGGCTTGAGCAACTTTAAATGCCACTCCGCATCCTGACAAGTCTTTAAATGGGTATAAAGAATCCGGTCTTTTAGGATTTATGAGAATGCAATCGGCCATCACATCAGATATGTTATGGTGGTCTGTTACCACTATCTTCATTCCTAATTTTTTGGCATATTCTACCTCTTTAAAAGATACACTTCCGCAGTCTACAGTTATTATAAGATTGCATCCCGAAGAATCTATATGGTCTATAGCCTCTATATTTAGACCGTACCCTTCTTCAAACCTTGATGGTATGTAATAATCCAAATTCTCCTCATCGGTAATATAGCTGAGAACTCCCATCATCAATGCAGATGAAGTGATTCCATCCGCATCATAATCGCCGTATATACATATCTTTGACTTTTTCTTTATTTCAGATAAAATCAAATCCACTCCTGCTTCCATATCGGGAAGCAGGAATGGATCGTATGTTTTTTGTGGTTTATCGGACAAGAACTCAGCCATATCAGCCGGTTCTGTAATTCCTCGTTTTTCTAAAAGTTTTTTAATTATCGGATTTATATTCATAATATCAGCCTACATATTTCAGAGGATCGACTAACTGATTGTTTTCACGAACCTCAAAGTGAAGATGCGGCCCGGACGATACTCCTGTGCTTCCTACAAGCCCTATAACATCACCGGTGCTTACATTCTGACCTACACTGACCTTTCTTACGGACATGTGTCCGTAAAGGCTTGTAATGCCGCCGCCGTGGTCTATTATTATACACTCACCGTATCCGCCGTATTCCTGAGACAAAATTACAGTTCCTGAGTTGGCAGCTATTATATTGGTTCCGTATCCGGCACCTATATCAATTCCGGTATGTAAAGCCCATTTACCTGTTACAGGATGCTGTCTGTATCCGAAATACGATGTTATGTAACGACTTGCAGGAGCAGGCCATGCCCAAGTTCCGCCTACATAATCTTTGTCCTGATCTACCATGTCCTGTATTTTGTTGCTCAGGCTTTCAGCCTCTGCAACAAGCTGAGCTTCCTTTGCATCAAGTTCAGACTTGAGTTTCTCAAGTTCCTGCATGTCTTTATCAAGTTCTGCTTTTTTTACATCCAATTCTGCCTTTTCGGTCTCAAGTCTATCTTTAATTTTTTGAAGTTCCTTCTCCTCATCTTCAAGGGTTTTCAGGACATCCATATCATTTCTGTAAATCCTCTGAATCATATCAAGGTTTGAAATAAACTCAGATATACTGCTTGAACCCAAAAGCACATCTATGAAACCTACCGAGCCATTTTTGTACATTACTCTCAGTCTTTCATTTAAACCGTCTTCACGGTTTTTCATTTCTTCCTGCTTTTCGGCAATTTCCTTTTCTGTATCGCTTATCTGGGCAGCGGCCTCGGCAACTTCCTGATTAAGACTGTCAACCTTCGGCTGCATTTCCTTTATCTGTTTAGTTACCTCGGCGAGTCTTTGGCTGACCTTGTCTTTTTCTTGATTTATGCCATCAAGCTCATTTTGCAGTTCGTCTTGAGCCCCTGCATAAGCAAATCCTGAAAATGCAAATCCCGTAATTAGTATGAATATTAAAAACAGACATATACTTTTCTTTTTCATATTTCCTCCTTATGCATCCAGGAACTTTCTCATGGAAACGATACTTCCCCATGCACCTATACTGATTCCAAGAGCAAGGAATATAATCAGCATATTTCCTGCAAGATAGCTTACAGATATAAGCGGTGATGAAACAATCGCTATAACCTGTGAACCTATAGTTGAAACCACTTTGCTGTATAACAGCGTCATAAGTCCGGAAGCGACAAGAGCTGCTATAATGCCTATGATTATGCCCTCTGCCATAAACGGACCTCTTATAAACCAATTCGTAGCTCCCACATACTTCATTATCCTTATTTCTCTTGCTCTTGCAAAGACTGTCAACTTAATGGTATTTGAAACTACTACTACACAGACTACTATTAAGAAAGCCATAACGGCCAATGCACCTATCTGAAGACCATTAGTAACTGATGTGAGTTTTTCAACAGTTTCCTGATAATACTGTACATCTTCCACTCCCTCAAGGCCGCCTGCAAATTCAGACACTTTCGTAGCGTCCTCTATGCTGCTTACTTTTATCAGTATAGATGCCGGCAAAGGATTCTCTCCAAGAGAGTCAAGAAGATAACCGCTTTCTCCCCATCTTTCTTTCATTATCGTAAGGGCCTCTTCTTTTGTTCTGAAAGCAACGCTGTCTATTCCTGCCTGCTCATCCAATTGGGCCATGGCGCTGTCTATTTGTTCCTGTGAAGCCGAGTCTTCTATGAATATCTCCACCTGATCGTAATCCTGTTTTACCACTTCTGTAAATAGATTAAGGTTCACCAGTATGGCAAAGAATATTCCCAGTATAAACAGCATTGCCAGTATAGAGAATATCGAAGCTACACTCATTCCCCTGTTTCTGAAAATTTGAGTAAAACCTTGTTTAACTGTATATGCAAAACTATTCAAGAATATCCACCCCCTCTTTTATTATATAACTTCCTTCCTGGTCGTGGATTATTCTGCCCTTTTCTATAGCTATAACTCTTTTTTTCATTCTGTCCACTATATCTTTTGCGTGGGTAACCATAACGATTGTAGTTCCTCGTTTGTTTATCTGGTCAAGCAAATCCATAATTTCTGCTGCTGTAACCGGATCGAGATTGCCTGTAGGCTCGTCCGCAATAAGAACCATTGGGTTATTTATTATCGCCCTTGCTATTGCTACTCTTTGCTGTTCTCCTGCGGAAAGTTCATCAGGGTACTTATCGGCCTTGTCGGATATACCCACAAGGCTTAAAATCTGCGGTACCTGCTTTCTTATCTGTTTCTTGCTCTTATGCAATACCTCCATGGCAAAAGCAACATTTTCGAAAACAGTCTTTTTAGGTAAAAGTCTGAAATCCTGAAATACCGTTCCTAATTTTCTGCGAAGTTCCGGTATTTCCCTGTTGCTAAGAGTGGTAATATCTTTATCATCTACAAATATGCTGCCCTCGTCAGCATCTATCTCTTTTAAAATAAGTTTTATAAAAGTTGATTTTCCGGCCCCGCTGGGTCCCACCAGAAACACAAAATCACCTTTTTCTATATCTACACTTACATCTTCTAATCCTATATTTGTGCGATAAGTTTTGGTAACATGTCTGAACTTAATCATGTACTCCCCTTTCTTTCTACTTTCTTCAACAAATATACAATAATTATACTACATTTCGACTTTAAAAGAAATAGAAAATCATGGCAAAGTATGTGTAGTTATTGTGATTTGAGAAACACACGAGTGCTAAACAATTAAGGCAACATCAATCAATATAATGTCAGAATATATTGTGCAAGACTTTCAAATACTTGAACGGTTTCGGCCTTAAAGGATGATTTAAACCTGCCTAAGTTATCGCAAGCAACAGGATGAGTGTTTCTTCTCTGAGCCTCATAAAAAGTCAAAGTTTCTTCCATAGGAATACAAAAATCAGCCTTTATTCCAAGAAATTTTTCTGCATATGCAATGTCCTCAGAGGTACCATTATTAAAAATCCATAGAGTAATTTCACCAAAGCATTCTTTAAGAAAGTCTATATGTTTTTGCGATGCCATAACTCGACTTGGCAACGGATCTATGACACACAGTATAAGGTTAGGCGTCAATATGCAGCTTGAACTTGTACCCTCATTGATACGGTTTGTCTTGTTTTCGCTATAATATGAGCATAGCCTGTTATCTGTAAACAACGCCGTACTATCCCACATTATATACTCTCCGGCAACTTCATTGGGCATCACATTTATGGCTGATGTGCTATCCGGCAATTTTACAACCCAATTTACATTTGAGTACAGGTTTACCCTATTATCAGTTCTTTTTCCGTTCTCTTTTAAAAGGGCAAAATCCGCAAATCTCCTCCTGCTTATATGCTTATCCAAAGAAAGTTCGTAAAAGACATTGGGTTCTGCAAGAAAATGCCGCTTTTCTGCCAAAGCAGAAAAGTCCTCCATATATGTAACTCGGTCGCTGCTGCGTGCCATTACAAGAGATAGAGCAACAGCTGTAAAAGTTGCTCCGCATCCTCTGCATCCACCTGTTATATTGATTATCTTCTTCATGTCACCTGATTCTATATCCACTGCCTACCTTTGTCAATAAGGCAAGAAAATATTGATATTTTAATGTCTGAATTTGACATTTTAATGTAGTTTTCACAAAATAAAACACCGGCAGGATTTTTAAGATTTCTGAATCCTTTGCCGGCGATTTAATTTTTCCCATGATATAATTATTTTATTTACTGTGGATATTTTGCAATAAGCTCTATGCTGTCCGGAAGTGAGGTGAGCTCGGTTTCTGCCACAACATAAGGATAAGTGGCGACTTGAGAAACCGCCTTATCTCCATCAGGCTCTGTAAAAGCAGCATGAACTTTCATGTTTGTGCCTCCCTTTGTCTTTTCAATTTCAATTTTATCTATATCTGCTTCATATCCTGCCGTCGGTTTTTCACCTCTTGTAACAACTACATAAACCTTTCCGTCTATAAGACATCCCAATGCTCGTTCAAGCTCTCTGTACTCGGGTATTACCTCTGTTTCGATTGACTTTGGCACTTTATCTTTGGAAAGTTTTTTAAAATCAATATTTTTATCTCCCACTATACCTTGACCAAAAACAAGCCACAGAGCGGCACAAGTTACTATGACCGCCCCCAAGATAAGCAATGCTTTGCGGGACGGCTTTTTAAATATCTTTTTCTTTGCATCATCGGTCATATGAAAAACTCCCTTCACTCATAAGGTTTTATAACATCTTATGAGTAATAAGGGAGTCTTATTCTTATTATTAACTTCCGACCAAAAGCCTAAAATCGGCACATATTATAATACACGCTTTACTGCCTCAACTATATCGCCGGCAGTCATATGATATTTTGCTTTAAGTTCATCAGGCTTTCCGGATTCTCCAAAGGTATCCTGCTGACCAACCATTTCCATTCTTACCGGCAAACGACGACTCAAAACCTCAGCTACTGCCCCTCCGAGTCCTCCTATAACAGAATGTTCCTCTGCCGTAACCACAGGACCTATTGAAGCTGCCTCTATCAATATCTCTTCGTCTATAGGCTTTATAGTATGAATATCTATAACACCTATATCTATACCTTCTTCTGCTAAGGCGGCAGCAGCTGCCATAGCTTCACTTACCATTATGCCTGTAGCTATTACCGTAGCATTGCTGCCTCTGCGCAGCCAGTTTCCTTTGCCCAACTTAATATAATCACCCGGCTGATAAAAAACAGGTACAGCAGCCCTGCCTAATCTTATGTAGCAAGGTCCGTCATATTCTATCGCCTGACGGATAAGTTCCGCAGCTGAGACACCGTCACTTGGATTTATAACCGTCATTCCCGGTATTGTTCTCATCAGGGCTATATCCTCAAAAGTCTGATGGCTTGCGCCATCCTCTCCTACTGTTATACCTGCATGAGTTGCACAAATTTTCACATTGGCATGGGTGTACCCTATGGAATTTCTTATTATTTCAAATGCCCTGCCGGCCGCAAACATTGCAAAAGTGCTGGCACATACAACTTTACCTGAAAGAGCAAGTCCACATGCTGTTCCATACAAGTCCTGCTCTGCAATTCCCATATTAAAAAATCTTTCAGGGAAAGTTTTTGCAAATTCCGCAGTCATGGTAGATTTGGACAAATCCGCATCCATTACTACTAAATTGGGGTTTTCTTTTCCTATTTCCACAAGCGTCTTTCCGTACGCCTGTCTTGTTGCCTGTTTGTCAGCCATTATCTCACACCTCCCAATTCTTCAATAGCCTGATTTGTCTGATCGTCATCAGGAGCCTTTCCGTGCCATCCTGCCTGATCCTCCATAAATGAAACTCCGCTTCCCTTGTGAGTCTTTGCGATAATTACTGTAGGCTTTCCTTTACATTCCCTCGCCTTATCAAATGCATCGAAAATCTGCTCAAAGTCATGACCGTCTATTACCAATACATTAAATCCAAAGGCTCTGAACTTGTCATCTATAGGCTTTACAGTCATTACATCGTCATTGTCTCCGTCTATCTGAAGACCATTCCAGTCTACAACGGCACACAGGTTGTCCAGCTTATAATGACCTGCTGCCATGGCAGCTTCCCATACTATGCCCTCCTGCAATTCTCCGTCACCTAAAAGTACATATATTCTTCCGGGATCCTTGTCCATTTTGTTTGCCAAAGCCATTCCTACGCATACGGAAAAGCCTTGTCCCAGAGAGCCTGTGGACATCTCGATTCCCGGCACCTTATCTCTGTTTGGGTGTCCTTGCAGCATGCTTCCCAGCTTTCTCAAAGTCGTAAGTTCTTCCTTAGGAAAATATCCTTTTTCTGCCAATGCAGCATATTGAACCGGAGCCGCATGACCTTTTGATAATACAAATTTGTCACGCCCTTTCATATCCGGTTTCTTAGGGTCTATGTTCATTTCTTTAAAATACAGCGCTGTTACTATATCGGCTGCCGAAAGGGAACCGCCCGGATGTCCCGACCCTGCGCTATGTACCTGATTTATCACATCTATTCTTATATTTGATGCGATCTCTTGATATTTCTTAAAATCCATTAACTTCCTCCGGTATGCAAGATTTATATTTTTAGAGGGGTTTCCCTCGCCGTATATAAAAAAGTGCGATTTAACTTTCTTTCACGGCGAGACTCCCCTCTTAATGACTCTTATTATTATTTTAACGGTTTTCCATCGAATTGGCAATTCCCAAACTTACGCTCAACGCTTTTTCTACATCGGGAATCTGCGTCTGACTCAATGAGCCTATTCTTTCTTTTAACCGTTGTTTATCTATAGTTCTTAGCTGTTCCAAAAGAACTACTGAATCTTTGCTGAGCCCTCCCTGTGTAGCCGCAAGCTGTACATGCGTAGGAAGCTTAGCCTTTCCGGTCTGAGAAGTGACCGCAGCCACGATAATCGTCGGACTGTATTTATTTCCCACATCGTTCTGTACTACCAGTACAGGCCTTACTCCCCCTTGTTCAGAGCCTACAACAGGACTTAAATCAGCAAAAAACAAATCCCCTTTTTTTACTATCAAGTCCAACACTCCTTCTGTTTTTAATCTCTGTAGTGTGGATGTCTAACCTGAAATTTTTTTCAAAGCATATGCCGTATAATCGGCTATATCTCCGGCAATAAGACCATATTCCCCTATCTTATCTGCCGCAAGGTCTCCGGCCATGCCATGCACAAACACTCCGCAAAGGGCAGCTTCTTCTGCACTTATCCTCCGGCCGCAAGATTTTTTCTGACCCATGAGCCCTGCTATAATGCCCGTGAGCACATCTCCGCAGCCGGCAGTTGCCATGCCGGGATTACCTGTAGTATTAGTATATGTTTTACCACTCGCTGTGGCTACAATTGTTTTGTGTCCTTTAAGCACAGTTACCGCACCTGTTTTCTTTGTCAGAAGCGCCGCTGCTTTCTCTCTTTCTTCTTGTAAATTTCCTATCTCTCTTCCTAAAAGGCGCTTCGCCTCTCCTATATGCGGAGTTATAACAGTGGTTCCCGAAGTTCTGTTTTTTAAAATGTCAAACAGATTATTGCGGGCCGTTATATTGAGTCCGTCAGCATCCAACACTATCGGGCCGTCAAAATTTTTTATTACATGAATGACCGCCTCGACGCTTTCCTTTCCTTCTCCAAGTCCCGGACCTACAGCCACCGCGTCATAGCGACTGAGATCTATTTTTGAAAAGTTACGCTCCAGACATGTTGCCTCCGGAATGCCTATCTGGACTATGGGAAACAAATTCTCCGGCAAAACTGCCTGAACCAAGCCGCACCCGGCTCTCAGTGCTCCTCTGCAAGCAAGTACTGCGGCACCTGCCATACCGGATGAGCCTGCAAGCACAAGAACCCTGCCGCAGTCTCCTTTATGTATTTCCCTTTTGCGTCTTTCGATTATATTCTGGACAAAATCGAGAGTAATAATACAAGATTTCATAAAATAATTTTCCTTTTTATTTTCTTATTATATTTTAATCCAATATAAAAGAAAAAGCAAGCCGGCCGGTACTATTCCAAGAGATACTTCAGGTAACGCAAATATAGCTTTATTAGATGCGATTCTAATATCTGTACCCAACATTATTTCAAATCCACCGCCCATACACATTCCGTTTATAGCTGCTATTACAGGCTTATTCATCTTAATATGTTTAAAATGAGCCGCATCCCATTCATCAATATAATGACCTTCATTTAGATATGGTATGGATTCTGTCAGGTCAGCTCCTACACAAAATGCCTTTTCGCCTTCACCTGTTAATATTACTACACCCACATCATCACTTTCTTGCGCTTTTACAAAAGCCTTTCCAAGTTCATCATACATTTCCAAAGTAAGTGTGTTCAGTTTCTCCGGCCTGTTAAATTTTATAACAGCAATTCCATTTCTCACTTCATAAATTATATTTGACATATTGCCTCCTTCAGAAGTAACTTTTTTTATATTACTCCCTCATCTTTTAGAATTGATAATGTTTCTACATCAAGTCCTAACATTTCTCTATATATGTTTATATTATCCTGTCCTATCTCCGGAGCCGCTCCTGATGTGTCGCAAGGCGTCTCACTTAGCTTTATAGGAGTTCCGAACAATCTGCCCACAGCATTTCCATAATTATAATCTATAAACATTTCACGGAAATTAAGTTGAGGATCTTCAAGAACTTGATCCATTGTATGAATTGCTGTAAGAGGTAGTTTTTCTGCCAAGGCATCTTGTAATTCCTGACATGTATATTTTGAAAACCACTCGTTAATTTTAGGAAGAATACGACGATTATAGACTTCTTCATCAAATCGTTTTGGCATTGTATCAATTTCTGGATCTTTTAACAATTCCGGTTCTCCAAAAAATTCACATGTTGTTTTCCAAAATCTATCAGTATACCCACCAAAAAATACATATCCATCTTTTGCTTTAAATTTACCATACGGACGGCATAATGGATGATCATTTCCCAACGGCTCCTGAATTTTATGCCCAACTGTATAGTTTGAAACAGCATTTTCTGTAAGCGCAAGAGATGCATCAAGTTGCGCTACATCAACTAATTGACCTTTTCCTGTATTTTTAGCATGAATATATGCCGCCAATGTTCCTATTGTTCCAAAAAAAGTTGCTGCCAAATCTCCTATTATTGTACCTATCCTTGTCGGTTCTCCGGGCATTCCATTAAGAGACCATAATCCGCTTAATGCTTGACCACTATTGTCGTATGCAGGCCATGCTGAATATGGTCCTTTTTGTCCGAATCCGGAAATAGCTGTATAAACTATCTTAGGATTACATTCCAACAAATTTTCATATCCAACACCAAGTTTGTCCATAACACCTGCTCTGTAATTTTCAACTACTATATCTGCTTTTTTAACTAACTCTCTAAAAATTTTCTTACCTTTTTCTTCTTTTAAATTAAGCGTGATTGCTTTCTTGTTTCTGTTGTACTGAGCAAAAAAAGCACTTTGGAGATTATTTCCATCCACTAAATATGGCTCAAAATCTCTGGTATAATCAGGGTCTTTAGGATTTTCTATTTTTATTACATTTGCTCCAAGATCAGCCATTATCATAGTTGCATACGGTCCGGCTACAACTCGTGTAAGGTCAAGAACTGTTACTCCTTCTAACGGTCTCATTTCAATTCCTCCTCTATAATCAAGAAAAGGCCGCCGCTCTGATTGTTACTTTAAATAAATTTAAAACGGCGACCTATTTGTATTTTACTTATATAAAGCTTTCCCCAATGATTTACAGCTTTAATTCAGGTAGAATATGTAGTTTTATTTTTTCTTTGCAGCCTTTTTGGCGAGTCTTTCTTCTTTATCTGCCAAATAATACTTGCCGGGAGTATTATAATATTCTTTTTGTAACTGTACTACCTGTGGAACTAACCATATAACCGCTATCATATTAGGTATTATAAATAAACCGGTAAAGAAATCGGTAAGTTGATACATAGCTGTAAGCTCCATTCCAAAAGTAACAGTTATCATTGTAGCAATGGCTATAAATCTCCATGCTACACCAGCCTTTGGTGTTTATTCAAAAAACACAATAAAAATCTGATTATCCGCTAAAATACAGTATCTATCAGCATTTTCAAGGAAACAAACACATCAATTTACTACTTATTTACTACTAACGAATGAGCCTTGATACGCAAGTTTTCCTAGATATGCAAAGATATGGTACAGCACATCAGTATTGAAACAAGAAAAAAATTGAATATTTTATAGACTATGGAACGCCTAAAATGACGTTCCTTTTCTATTTCCAGCCGTTCTTATTGGACGGCTATTTTATTACCCAAAATGAAAGGAGCATTAGATTTATGAAAAAGACATGGAAACGATTGTG
>CAJMLH010000031.1 GCA_905214195.1 uncultured bacterium | reverse complement strand
AGAGTAACTAAAGTATTGTTAAAGGTGGATTGGATATGAGCCTGGCCTTTTTCAATGTTCTTGCGTTCTCTTCTCTTTTTTCTTACTGCCTTTTTAACAGTCTTAGCCATTACTTCCTACCTCCTTTACTTTTTCTTTCTGCCAACGGTCTTCTTAGGACCTTTACGAGTTCTTGCGTTTGTCTTAGTCTTCTGTCCTCTTACAGGAAGACCTCTTCTGTGTCTGATACCTCTGTAGCTTCCGATTTCCATAAGTCTCTTGATGTTAAGAGAAACTTCTCTTCTCAGGTCACCTTCTACCACATATTCAGTATCAATGATTTTTCTTATAGCACCAGCTTCATCCTCTGTAAGATCCTTAACTCTTGTGTCTGGATTGATTCCTGCTTTTGCAAGGATAGCTTGTGCAGTTGGTTTACCAATACCATAGATGTAGGTTAAACCGATTTCTACTCTTTTTTCTCTTGGTAAGTCAACACCGGCTATACGAGCCATACTTTTCTCCTTCCCCCATCTTCCGTCGCATTTCCGGGGCGATATAGACGGGATCTCTTAATAATTTTGAAACGACCTTTTGTGAGGGCAGGCCCGGTATTCTGCCGCCGATCGCATTGTTGATTTAATTAACCCTGTCTCTGCTTGTGCTTAGGATTTTCGCAGATAACCATTACCTTGCCGTTTCTTTTGATTACTTTGCACTTTTCGCAGATAGGTTTTACGGAAGCTCTTACTTTCATTTATAAACCCTCCTACGCTTCTTTCTCTCTATAGTTTCTCTGTACACCTTGGAAACTATATGGAATCCTCTTTAAATACTTCATACCGGATTAAAAAACCGATAACTTTAGAGGTTCCTACTTATCTCTCCAAATGATTCTTCCTCTTGTAAGATCGTAAGGTGAAAGCTCAACCTTAACTTTATCTCCCGGAAGAATTCTGATATAGTTCATTCTTATTTTGCCTGAAATGTGTGCAAGCACTTCAAAACCGTTGTCTAATTTTACTTTGAACATTGCGTTCGGTTGTGCATCGACAACTGTTCCCATTGCCTCGATGACGTCTTTTTTCGCCATAAATACATCTCCTTCTTCACATTACAAGGTAAGCAGCTCAGGCTCACCATCAGTTATTACAACAGTATTTTCATAATGCGCAGCTAAACCACCGTCTACAGTAACTGCCGTCCAGTCGTCCAGCAAAACATCTACTTCATAAGAACCCTGACATATCATAGGTTCTACAGCAAGAGTCATGCCACGCTGAAGCCTCGGTCCTTTTCCGGGTTTGCCGTAGTTGGGAATCTGCGGGTCTTCATGCATACTGTTTCCAATTCCGTGACCCACAAAATCCCTTATTACAGAAAAGCCTTCGCCTTCTACGGTACTTTGAATAGCATTGGAAATGTCGGACAATCTATATCCCTCTTTCGCAAATTCCATACCCTTAAAGAAAGCTTCTTCAACCGTATCTATCAGATGCTGCGCTTCTGCGCTTATCCGGCCTACACCGTATGTTCTTGCAGCATCAGCCATATATCCGTGATTCTCAACCACCAGATCAAGACTGACTATGTCGCCTTCCCTCAAGATTCTCTTCTTGCTCGGAATGCCATGGACAACTTCTTCGTTTATTGAAACGCATACGCTTGCCGGGTAGCCGCAATAGCCTTTCTCAGCCGCTGTCATTTTGGCATTTTTAACTGCCTTTTCGACGAACCGATCTATTTCTATAGTTGCAATCCCCGGTTTTATAAGCGCTTCAACATCCTTGAGAATCTGTCCCGCTACTTTTCCGGCTTCACGCATCAATTCAATTTCCTGTTTCGATTTGATGATGATCATTATTATTCACCTAAAGCTTTTACTATGTCTGCAAATACACTTTCAAGACCTGTAGCTCCGTCTATGTGAGCTATGTTTCCGGCCTTTTCGTAGTATTCTATCAAAGGCATCGTCTGTGCTTCATAAACTTCTATTCTGTTTGCAACAGTTTCTGCATTATCATCAGCTCTCTGCACGAGAGGAGCTCCGCACACATCGCAGATTCCTTCTTTTTTAGGAGGAATGTTTACTACATGGTAGCTTGCTCCGCAGGCTTTACATACTCTTCTGCCTGTGAGCCTTGTCATAAGCTCTTCTTTCTCAACTGCGATATCCAAAACTTTATCAATCTTGGAATCGTGAGCTTTTAAAAACTCATCAAGCTTTTCTGCCTGATAAACCGTTCTCGGAAAACCATCCAGCAAAAAGCCGTCATTGCAGTCATCCTTAAGGAGTCTGTCGGTTGCGATTTCTATAACCAAATCGTCAGGTACCAGTTCTCCCTTATCCATGTATTCCTTGGCTCTTTTTCCCAGTTCAGTTCCATTTTTAATGTTCTCACGGAAAATATCGCCTGTTGAAATATGTGGAATGTGATATTTTTCAACTATTTTAGCGGCCTGGGTGCCTTTTCCGGCGCCCGGAGGTCCCAATAATATGGTTCTAAGCATTTTATCATCTCCTCCTTACTATTTCAGGAATCCTTGATAGTTTCTCATAAGCATCTGATTTTCAAGAGCTCTTACTGTTTCAAGAGCAACACCTACTGCGATAAGCAATGAAGTTCCTCCGAAATGGATGTTGAGCGATGTCAGAACACTTACGATTGTAGGCAGTGTAGCTATGATTGCTAAGAATATAGCGCCTACTATGGTGATTCTTGACATTACTTTGCCTAAATATTCCTCTGTGGCCTGACCCGGTCTGATTCCCGGAATAAAACCACCGTTTGCTTTCATATTATTAGCTACTTCTTTAGGATTGAAAGTTACTCCTGTATAGAAGTATGTGAAAGCAATTATCAATATTATATTCAGTATGCCGTATACCCATACTCCCGGATTGCCGGATGGCGAAAGCCATTTGATTACCCAATCGGTAAATCCGGTATTAGGGAAGAAGTATGTTATGGTAAGCGGGAACGATAACAGTGAAAGGGAGAAAATGATAGGGATAACACCCGACTGATTTACCTTAATAGGAATATGAGTCGATTGTCCGCCATACATCTTTCTGCCTACTACACGCTTTGCATACTGTACAGGTATTCTTCTTTGACCTTCCTGAATCAATACTACTCCTGCAATTACCAGAACTGCAAGCACTGCAAGCACTGCAAGAGTAATTACTGAAATAGCTCCGTCACTTAAGCTTGTTGACAGGCTTCTTATTCCGCTTGGTATTCTTGCTACGATTCCGGCGAAGATTATCAATGAGATACCGTTTCCTACGCCTTTCTCGTTTATCTGCTCACCCAGCCACATCAAGAAAGATGTACCGGCTGTCAATACCAAGATAACTACGATAATTGAGAATACGCTCTTATCAACAATAGCTTTATTAAACAGACCCACTGTCAGACCTATAGCCTGAATCAGTGCCAAAACAACTGTCATGTAACGAGTTATCTGTGCCATCTTCTTTCTTCCCTCGTTGCCCTCCTGTGCAAGACGCTGGAAGTAAGGGAAAGCCATGGTCAACAGATTTACTATTATCGATGCCGTAATATACGGCGTTATGCTAAGTGCAAATATAGTAAAGTTGCTAAAGGCGCCGCCGGAAAACAGGTCAAACAAGTCGAATAATCCTGTTTCACCGGTAAACATCTGATCAAGAACCGTTCTGTTTATATTAGGTACCGGAATATTGGAACCGATACGAAATACCACCAGCATCAGCAAAGTGAAAATCATCTTTGATCTGATTTCGGCAACTTTCCATGCCTGGGAAACTGTCTTTAGCATACCCATACTAAATCACCTCTGCCTTTCCTCCTGCAGCTTCAATCTTTTCTACAGCACTCTTACTGAATTTGTCTGCTTTGACTGTTAAAGCAACAGTAAGATTTCCCTGTCCGAGAACTTTGATTCCGTCTTTTACCTGCTTTAACATTCCTGCCTGCTCTAACAGTTCCTGAGTAACTTCTGTGCCGGCTTCAAATCTGTTTAAATCTTCAACATTTACAATTGAATATTCTTTTGCCCAGATGTTTGTGAAGCCTCTCTTAGGCAGTCTTCTGTATAAAGGCATCTGTCCACCTTCAAAACCAAGACGAACGCCGCCGCCTGATCTTGAATTCTGTCCGTTCATACCTCTTCCGGCAGTTGTACCTTGTCCGGAAGCAGTACCACGACCTTTTCTCTTAGGTGCCTTGCTTGCACCCTGTGGTGCTTTTAATTCATGTAATCTCATCTATGGCACCTCCTTATATTTCTTCTACAGTTACAAGATGCGAAACTTTAGCAACTGCTCCACGAGTCTGTGGAGTGTCTGCCAACTCTACTGAGTGCTGCATCTTCTTAAGTCCCAGCGCTTCAACAACTTTTTTCTGCTTAGGGGAAGCGCCGATAGTGCTTTTTGTTAAAGTAATCTTTATCATTTTTGCCATTACTCGGTTCCTCCTATCCTAAGATTTCTTCCTTTGTTTTGCCTCTGAGCTTAGCAACTTTCTCTACTGTCATCATTCCTTTGAGACCTTCAATTGTTGCGTAAGCCATGTTGCCTGTGTTGTTGGAGCCTATGGATTTAGCTCTAACGTCTCTGATACCTGCAGCTTCAAGAACTGTACGAACAGATGAACCTGCGATAACTCCTGTACCTTGTGCAGCCGGCATAATCAGAACTTTTCCTGCTCCGAAAACACCTAAGTTTCTGTGTGGTACAGTTGTTCCTACTGTAGGAACGAATATTAAATTCTTCTTTGCATCTTCTTCAGCTTTTCTTACGGCTTCAGGAATTTCCTGAGATTTTCCAAGACCAACGCCTACATAACCATTGCCGTCACCGACTACAACTGTTACGCTGAATCTCATGTTTCTGCCGCCTTTAACCGTCTTCGCAACTCTTCTGATGTTTACGATAGTTGATTTTAAGTCCAGCTTGGATGCATCAACGATATTACGCATTCCTTATTTCCTCCTGTTAGAATTTTAATCCGCCTTCACGAGCACCTTCTGCCAATTCCGCAACTCTTCCGTGGTATAAGAATCCGCCTCTGTCGAAGCAAACTTCTTCTATACCTTTTGCGATAGCTCTCTTTGCCAGAGCTGCTCCTACCTGCTTTGCAGCTTCCTTGTTTCCGCCGTTTGCAACTTCTGCCTTTAATTCTTTATCCAATGATGAAGCTGCTACAAGTGTAACACCGTTAACATCATCAATTATCTGGGCAGAAATATTCTTGTTGGATCTGTAAACGCAAAGTCTTGGTTTTTCAGGAGTTCCATAAAGATTTTTTCTTACTCTTTCGTGTCTTTTGACACGTCTGTCATTTCTGCTTTCTTTAGCCATTTTCACTTCACTCCTTTCTCTTATTTAGCGCCGGCTTTGCCTTCTTTTCTGCGAATAACTTCATCAGCATACTTAACACCTTTGCCCTTATAAGGTTCAGGTTTTCTCCATGCTCTGATGTTTGCCGCATAGTTTCCGACAAATGCCTTGTCAATACCCTTTACAACTACATCTGTTGCGGAAGGACACTCAGTAGTGATTCCTTCAGGGTCTACAAGTTCTACAGGATGTGAATATCCAAGGTTTAATACAAGTGTGTTTCCTTTTTTCTCAGCTTTGTAACCTACACCTACAAGCTGCAGTTTCTTTTCAAAACCTTCAGTTACACCTACAACCATGTTGTTTATAAGTGTTCTTGAAAGTCCGTGCTGAGATCTGTGTTCTCTATGGTCGCTGCTTCTTGTTACATTGATAACACCGTCAGCTACCTCAACATTGATAAGTTTGCTTATCTCTTGTGATAATTGTCCCTTAGGTCCTTTTACAGTAACCACATTGTTTGCGTCTACTGTTACTTCTACACCGGCAGGAACAACCACAGGTTTCTTACCTATTCTTGACATGTTTCGTTCCTCCTACCATACATAACAAATTACTTCGCCGCCAATGCCTAATTTCCTGGCTTCTTTATCACTGATAACTCCATGTGAAGTGGAAATTATTGCGATTCCGAGACCTCCTAAAACTCTTGGAACTTCGCCGGCTTTAGCATATTTTTTAAGACCCGGTTTTGAAATTTTCTTTATTCCGTTGATAACTTTTTCCTTGTTTGCACCATATTTCATAGTAACCTTAATAATGCCCTGCTTGTTATCATCTATAACTTCGAAATCCGCAATGTAGCCTTCTGTCTTTAAAATTTCGGCTATTGACTTTTTCATTCTTGAAGCCGGAATTTCAACAGTTTCGTGTCCTACAGTATTGGCGTTTCTGATTCTGGTTAGCATATCCGCTATAGGATCTGTCATTGTCATTACAGTATTTCTCCTTTCTTTTATATTACCAGCTTGCTTTTCTTACGCCGGGGATTTCACCCTTATAAGCAAGCTCTCTGAAGCAAATACGGCAGATACCGTATTTTCTTAATACAGCATGAGGTCTTCCGCAAAGTCTGCATCTTGTATATGCACGAGTTGAGTATTTAGGTTTTCTCTGCTGTTTTACCTTGAGAGATGTTTTTGCCATGATTCCCTCCTAATCTACTTTTCAAACGGCATTCCAAGAAGTTCAAGCAGTGCCTGTGCTTCTTCGTCAGTCTTTGCCGTAGTTGTGAATACAATGTTCATACCTTTGATCATATCAACCTGATCGTAGTTGATTTCAGGGAAGATCAACTGTTCCTTGATACCCATGGAATAGTTTCCTCTGCCGTCAAAGGAGTTTTTGCTAACGCCCTTGAAGTCTCTTACTCTTGGAAGGGAGATGTTGAAAAGTTTGTCAACAAATACATACATATTTTCTCCTCTCAGAGTAACCTTAGCTCCTACAGGCATTCCCTGTCTAACCTTAAAGTTAGCGATGGATTTTTTAGCCCTTGTAACTACCGGTCTCTGTCCGCAGATAAGACCGATTTCATTTACAGCGGACTCTATGACTTTGGCGTTGTCTTTTGCTTCGCCAAGACCCATATTTATGGTTACTTTTTCCAGCTTTGGAACTTCCATAACATTCTTATACTGGAACTTTTCTTTTAATGCGCCGAAAACCTTTTCGTCATACATTGTTTTTAATCTTGCTGTCAAAGTTTTCTCCTCCTTTCCTAATCTATTACATTGCCGCTCTTCTTAGCGACTCTTACTTTTTTGCCGTTTTCTATCTTATAGCCGATTTTAGTTCCCTGCTTAGCCTTTGTATCATAATACATTACATTGGAAGCGTCGATAGGTCCTTCCATATGCTTTATTTCAGCAGCAGCTTTCTGAGTTGCCTTTGCGTGCTTAGTCTGCATATTAACGCCCTGTACGACTACTTTATTTTCTTTTGGCATGGCTTTGAGAACTTCCCCGGTCTTGCCTTTATCCTTACCGGTGATAACTACCACCGTATCGCCTTTCTTTATACGCATCCTGTTCACCTCCTACAGTACTTCCGGTGCCAATGACACGATTTTCATAAAGCCTTTTTCTCTCAGTTCTCTGGCAACCGGCCCGAAGATACGAGTTCCCACAGGGTTCTTATCTTCTTTATCTTTAATGATTACTGCAGCGTTCTGGTCGAATTTAACATAGCTTCCGTCACTTCTTCTGGCACCATGTTTAGTTCTCACTACTACAGCCTTCACAACATCGCCTTTTTTTACAACTCCGCCCGGAGTAGCTTCCTTAACCGCACAAACTATTACATCGCCGATGTTTGCATACTGACGGCTTGTGCCTCCCAGGATACGGATGCACAGGAGCTCTTTTGCTCCGGAATTGTCGGCAACTCTTAATCTGGTTTCTGTCTGAATCATGATCTGGTGCCTCCTTTATTTAACCTTTTCAACAATGTTTACAAGTCTCCATCTTTTATCCTTAGAGAGAGGTCTTGTTTCCATAATTCTTACTTTATCGCCTATCTGGCATTCGTTGTTTTCATCGTGAACTTTAACTTTCTTGGTTCTCTTTACAGCCTTTCCGTAAAGGGAATGTCTTACGAAGTCTTCGATTGCAACAACTACAGTCTTATCCATTTTGTCAGATACAACAACACCGACTTTAGTCTTTCTTCTGTTTCTTTCAACTGTCATATTACATCCTCCTTCCTAATTAGCCCTGAACCTTTGCAAGTTCTTTTTCTCTGATGATTGTTTTAACTCTTGCAATGTCCTTTTTGAGTTCTCTCATCTTAACCGGGTTTTCAAGCTGTCCGGTTGCGTGCTGGAATCTCAAGTTGAACAGTTCTTTTTTCATCTTGGACAGTTCTGTATTTAATTCAAGCTCTGTCATATCTCTCATTTTTTTCAATTCCATTATGCGTCCGCCCCCTTTGCTGCTTGCTCTTTGATGGCAAACTTACATTTTACCGGAAGTTTGTGGGCTGCTAATCTCATAGCTTCTCTTGCTTTTTCTTCTGAAACCCCATCTATTTCAAACATTACTCTTCCCGGTTTAACTACTGCTACCCAATATTCAGGTGAACCTTTACCGGAACCCATACGCACTTCTGCTGGTTTCTTGGTTACCGACTTGTGTGGGAAAATCTTTATATATACTTTACCGCCTCTTTTGATAGATCTTGTCATAGCTACTCTGGCAGCCTCGATCTGGTTAGAGGTGATCCATCCACATTCCTGTGCAACTAATCCGTATGAACCGTAGGTAACGGTGTTACCTTTAGTTGCAACGCCTTTCATTCTTCCTCTGTGAACTCTTCTGCGTTTAACGCGCTTTGGCATTAACATGGCTCAAGTTCCTCCTTTCCATAATTGTCTAATTTTCAGTCTCTACAGTTTCTGCTGCTTCCACCTGCGGAGCCTCTACTTGCGGCTCTGCTTTAGGAGTTTTTCTTACTCTTGGATTTACGGCTTTCGGCATTTCGTTTCTTTCTCTTCTGCCGCCCTGACGACCTTGTCTGTCGCCATCTCTGCGCTGGCGTCTTTCGCCGTCTCTTCTTGGTCTTCTTTCTCTCTTTTCACGCTTTTCTTCGCGAACAGGGCTCTGTAATCCCTTGTCTAAAACTTCGCCGTGGTTTATCCAAACCTTAACGCCTATCTTTCCGTAAGTTGTGTCCGCTTCAGCAAATCCGTAGTCAATGTCAGCTCTTAAAGTGTGAAGAGGAACATTACCTTCGCTGTACTTTTCACTTCTTGCGATTTCAGCTCCGCCTAATCTTCCGGATACTGTTACTTTAATTCCCTTTGCTCCGGCTTTCATAGTTCTGCCTATAGCCTGTTTCATAGCTCTTCTGAAAGCAACTCGTCTTTCTAAAGCCTGTGCAACGGATTCAGCAGTAAGCTGTGCGTCAAGTTCAGCTCTTCTGACTTCTTCTATGGAAATTTCAACTTCTTTTCCTGTGAGTTTTACAAGGCCTTTCTTGAGAGCTTCGATTCCGTCTCCTGCTCTTCCGATTACCATACCCGGCTTAGCAGTGAGAACGATTACTCTCAGCTTTGTTTCGGAGGATCTTTCAATAAGAACCTTAGAAACTCCGGCCACATATAATTTTTTCTTTACATATTCTCTAATCTGTTTATCTTCTGCTAGAAAATCAGCAAAGTTCTTTTTGTCTCCATACCATTTGGAGTTCCAGTCTTTAATAACGCCCACTCTTAAACCATGTGGACTAACTTTCTGACCCATGAATGAACCTCCTATACTATTCTTTCTCTCTTAAAGTTACGCCTACATGACTTGATCTCTTGAGGATGATTGACGCTCTTCCCTGTGAGCCTGCTCTCCATCTCTTCATTGTAGGTCCCTGGTGTGCATAAACTTCTGCAACATACAAATTGTCAGGATTCATATCGTAGTTGTTTTCAGCATTTGCTGCTGCTGATTTTACTACTTTTTCTACGATTTCAGAACCTTTTCCCGGGGTGAACTTCAAGATGTTCAATGCCTCGTTTAAGTCCTTACCTCTTACTAAGTCTGTAACAGGTTTCAGCTTGATAGGAGACATTCTTACATATTTTGCAACTGCTTTTGCTTCCATTGTTTTAATCTCCTTTCTTATCTCTTAACCTTTGAAGACTTATCTGCGGCATGACCTCTATAGTTTCTGGTTGGAGCAAATTCTCCAAGTCTGTGTCCTACCATGTCTTCTGTAATATACACAGGAACGTGCTTCTTGCCGTCGTGTACTGCGATAGTGTGTCCCACCATCTGAGGGAATATTGTTGATGGTCTTGACCATGTTTTGATTACTTTCTTTTCGTTGGCTGCGTTCATCTCGTCGATGGCTTTAAGCAGCTTCGCATTGACGAAAGGGCCTTTTTTAAGTGATCTACCCATTAGTTTCGCTCCTTCCTATTATTTTTCATTTCTTCTCTTTACGATATATTTATTTGAAGCTTTATTCTTCTTTCTCGTCTTATATCCGAGAGCAGGTTTACCCCAAGGAGTAACCGGACTCTTGCGTCCAACAGGTGCTCTTCCTTCACCACCGCCGTGTGGATGGTCGTTAGGGTTCATTACAGAACCTCTTACTGTAGGTCTGATGCCCATGTGTCTCTTTCTTCCGGCTTTACCTATCTGGATATTTGCGTGATCCGGATTGCCTACTTCGCCGATAGTAGCTCTGCATCTCATGCTTACTTTTCTTACTTCTCCGGAAGGAAGTCTTACCTGTGCGTAATCTCCTTCTTTAGCCATGAGCTGTGCGCCGTTACCTGCGGATCTTGCAAGCTGACCACCTTTTCCCGGTTTAAGTTCAACATTGTGAATTATAGTACCTACCGGAATGTTTGCGATAGGAAGTGCGTTTCCTACAACGATGTCTGCATCAGGTCCGGATACGATCACCTGTCCTACCTGAAGTTTGTTAGGAGCTATGATATATCTCTTTTCGCCGTCTGCGTAAGCAATTAAAGCGATGTTTGCACTTCTGTTCGGGTCGTATTCGATTGTCTTTACAGTTCCCGGAACATTGTCTTTATCTCTCTTGAAATCTATGATTCTGTATTTTGGTCTTGTGCCGCCGCCCTGGTGTCTTACAGTAATCTTACCTCTGTTGTTTCTTCCTGCGTGCTTCTTGAGAGTTACAGTCAGTGACTTTTCAGGGGTGCTTGTCGTAATCTCTTCAAAAGTGGAGACTGTCATTCCTCTAAGACCAGGAGTAGTCGGATTATATTTTCTAATTCCCATTGTTCACATGCCTCCTAATTATAGTCCCTGGAAGAATTCAATCTCTTTACTCTTTTCAGTGAGAGTAATGATTGCTTTCTTGTAGGATGAAGTTCTTCCTACGTTTCTTCCCATTCTCTTAACTTTACCGTCGTAATTCATGATGTTGACTCTGGCAACTTCTACGCCGAAGATTTCTTCGATTGCGAGTTTAACCTGTGTCTTATTTGCATCTGTTGCAACTTTGAATGTGTACTTCTTGTCCTGTGCAACATCCATACTCTGTTCGGAAATAACCGGTTCCAGAATGATATCATATGCTGTTCTCATTACAGGTACACCTCCTCGATTTTCTTAACTGCTTCCTGAGTCAATATGAAGCTTTCGTGGTTCACTATTTCGTAAACATTCATAGTGCTTACCAGCATTGTTTTAACTCCAGGAATGTTGGCTGCGGATCTTACTACATTTTCATCCTTTTCTGCCATTACGATCAAAGCTTTCTTTCCTGCTTTGACATTTGCCAGAACCTTTATCATTTCTTTTGTCTTAGGAGCTTCAAATTTCAGCTCGTCTAAAACGATAATTTCATTTTCTGCCACCTTTGAAGAAAGAACTGACTTCATTGCAAGTCTTCTAACCTTCTTAGGAGTTGTATATCTATAATCTCTTGGCTTTGGAGCGAATACTATACCTCCGCCAATCTGTGATGGGTCTGTTGAATGTCCCTGTCTGTGACGGCCTGTTCCTTTCTGTCTGAAAGGCTTGCGTCCGCCTCCTCTTACTTCGCCTCTGGTCTTTGCGGACTGTGTGCCCTGTCTCTGGTTAGCCAGATAGTTCTTAACTACTGCGTGAACTGCGAATTCGTTAGGAGTTACTGCGAAGATTGCATCATTTAATTCAATCTGTCCAGCCTCAGCTCCTGCCATATTTAGCATTGTTACTTTTGCCATTTTTGCTTCCTCCTTCCCTCAGTTCCTATTTTCCTTGACCTTTAACTGCATACTGAACGCGAACCAGTCCGCCTTTGTTTCCCGGTACTGCGCCCTTAACCAGCATAAGGTTTCTATCTTCAATAACTTTTACGAGAACCACATTCTGAACGGTAACTGTATCTCTACCCATTCTTCCCGGGCCTGCGTTACCCTTAAATACTCTTGAAGGGTAAGTACCTGCTGCCAATGCTCCGGCAAGTCTCTTGTGTTTTGAACCGTGGCTCATAGGACCTCTGTGGTGTCCGTGTCTCTTGATGTTACCCTGGGTTCCTTTACCCTTGGAAACACCTGTGATATCCAGCTTTTTGCCTTCTTCAAATTCAGCTACGGTTATTACCTGTCCTACTTCGTAAGCTTCGCCTTCTTCAACTCTGAATTCTGCGAGATACTTCTTAGTAACGACGCCGGCCTTGTTGAAATGTCCGGTCAGCGGTTTGTTCACTCTCTGAGGCTTCTGATCTTCATAGCCTACCTGAACTGCATTGTATCCGTCAGTCTCAACTGTCTTTACCTGAGTTACCACTTCCGGACCTGCTTCGATTACTGTTACAGGAATCACATTTCCTGCTTCGTCGAAGATCTGGGTCATTCCCAGCTTCTTTCCTAAGATTGCTTTCATATTTTTTCTCCTTTTCTTACATTGGAACGCTCTGGTTTGGAATTCACATCGGCTTTCCGGCACTGACACAGGATGTCCGGTCGGCGTTCCCTCTCATGCGTTCTTACTAAGGGGAGTTCCCTTACTTACTTGTCTTTTTCGGAATTGCTTATATGTTGTTTCCGAAAAATCCTGCGCAATTTAGCTGCGCTTTGTTTTCGGCTTTGCCGATTAGAGTTTGATTTCGATGTCTACACCTGCAGGTAAGTCTAACTTAGTCAGAGCATCTGTAGTCTTTAGTGTAGCATTTGTGATGTCGATGAGTCTCTTGTGAGTTCTCTGTTCAAACTGTTCTCTGGAGTCTTTGTACTTGTGTACCGCTCTCAGAATGGTTATAACTTCTTTTTCTGTAGGAAGCGGAATCGGGCCGGAAACTTCTGCGCCTGTCTTCTTAGCTGTCTCTACGATTTTAGCTGCTGACTGATCCAGTAATGCATGATCATAAGCCTTCAGCTTAATTCTGATTTTCTGTAATTCGCTCATTTTGTTCCTCCTAATTTTTGTACTGTTTTCGCTATGCTTGTACAAGGGGTTCGTAATGCCTTGTTTTCAACATGTGCGCCGTTGTGCAGTTTCTTGCGATATGCGCTACACGCCCCCGTGTGTTTTTCGTTTTTACTCACACGGCAAAACCGGCGAATCCCTTCGCCCTCATCGAGTGAGGACATACTCGGCGGAAATTACCTGATAGCTCAGCAACTTCCCGCTTCTTCGCCATTTTCGCAAGCTATTACAGTATAGCCTATCTGTCAACTTTATGCAAGATGTTTTTTTGCATTTTTTGAAGTTTTTTTGAGGCGAAAATGTAGGTTTTTCAATGCCTATAAGTTCTGTTTATTTAACACTCTTCCTCGTGTTTGTTTTTAGGGTGGTTCAAGCCTCACAATTCTTTAATTTCCGAGAATTCTTCTTATTCACCACCACCCAAAAGAAAAATGCCGCCGTTTTATATGTTGAAACACCAACATTTAAAATAGCCTGGTGTAGACACAAAATTATGGCTTGAGAAATATTGTTGCACGGCGAAATTTGTCGATATTGGCTGTTTTTTATGTTTAATGCGATGAAGCCAACATTTTTTGTAAAAATATTGTCCTGCTGTGACATAATTTTAAAATCAGCCAATCGCAGACATTTTGTGACAAATTTCGACCGATTCTACCAGTGATTTGTTGGCTGCTTCGCTGTAAATGTCAAGTTCAGACAACGATTACCGCACCCTCTGCATTTGAACTGTACCCCATAGAGCGGACACGGATAGGAAACCGTAATACCTAAAAAAGAGTAAAAACAACCGGGTAATATGGACAGCCCCTAATGCTGAACATCCAAGTTCCCAATCACAAGAAATAGCTAACCATAAAGCAAGAACTCCTTTTTTTCAGATTTCGAGCAAATATATTGCGTGCAAATATCATTTGTTCATCCCCTTTACTTTTTTAAAATTTTCCGTCATAATTATATAAAAAACACCGGAGATAAATATGAATCAAACTTCAAACTCTACATCTACGCTGCCGGCCGGCTGTAAATTCGCTATGTCTTACAGCTGCGGCAAGGACAGCACCTTGGCACTTCATAAAATGATAAATGCAGGAAACACTCCCATTGCTTTGATTGTCATGGTAAATAAAGATATGAATCGCTCCTATTTTCATGGGGCTGATTTTGAAATGCTGCGTACTTATTCAAAAATTCTCGGCATACCTATGATAGAAACACCCACAAACGGTGCAGATTATCACATATCTATGGAAGCGTCCTTAAAGAAAGCACGGCAAATGGGTGCTGAGGCAGCATGTTTCGGCGATATTGACATTGAATCTAACAGAGCCTGGAGCGAAGAGCGCTGTGCAAATACAGATATAAAGTCTGTTTTCCCGCTATGGCACAGCAGCAGAGAGGGAAATGTGCATGAAATTTTATCCCTTGGTTACAAATGCATTATAAAGTCAATAAACAATACGCTTTTGCCTAAGTCTCTATTGGGACGAACAATTGATGAAGATGTAATCAAAGTAATGAAAGAAACCGGGATAGACATATGCGGAGAAAACGGCGAGTATCATACCCTTACTGTAGACGGCCCCATATTCAGAAAGCCGCTCCCTGTCAAAATCGGCGAAATCCTTGATTTTGGGGATTATTCCGTAATAGATATAAAGGTTTGATTTTTCTTACAGCTCTGCAACAAATATATAAAACAAAAGCTCCGGACAGATGCCCGGAGTTTTATGTTTTAAATGTTTATTTTATATTGCAAGCTATCTTTGCACCTACCTGTGCATTGTTAAGAACAAGCTTAATATTAGCTTCAAGGCTTCTTCCCTCGGTCAAATCTTTAACCTTTGAAAGCAGGAACGGAGTTATCTCCTTGCCTATTATATGTTTTTCTTCACATTCCGCTACAGCCTGCCTGATTACAGTATCCATTTCTTCAAACGGGATTTCATCTTCTTCAGGTATAGGGCATGTAACAAGGACCCCGCCTTTAAGTCCAAGCTCATGCTTCATTGAGATAAGTTCACCGATTTCTTCCGGCGAATCAAGTCTGCATATTGCCGCAACACCGCTTTTTCTACTGTAGAAAGCAGGGATTTCATCCGTACCGTAAGCTATAACAGGAACTCCTGCAGTCTCAAGATATTCCATTGTAGCAGGAATATCGAGGATAGCCTTTGCTCCCGCACAAACAACTGTAACATCTGTCATTTTAAGCTCTTCCAAGTCAGCAGATATGTCAAAGCTTTCTCCTGCTCCTCTGTGAACTCCGCCGATTCCACCCGTTACAAACAGCTTGATACCTGCCATGTGAGCAGCTATCATAGTACCTGCAACAGTAGTAGCGCCATCCATCTTCTTTGCAATAACAAGCGGCAAATCTCTTCTGCTTACTTTAAGCACATTTTCAGCATGAGCCATATATTCGATTTCTTCCTTTGTAAGCCCTATTTTGATTCTTCCACCTAAGATTCCTATAGTTGCCGGAACTGCTCCGTTATCTCTTATAACATCTTCAACAGCAAGGGCAGTTTCTACATTTTTAGGATACGGCATGCCGTGAGCAATTATAGTAGATTCAAGGGCGACTACAGGGCGTCCCTCATCAAGAGCCTTTGCGACTTCAGGATTTACATCCAAATAATCTTTATACATTTTCAATTCTCCTTTCGATTTCATCAATATTCATATATTCACTTACAGCATGGCTGCTTTCCATAGTAATCTGAGCCGCTGCCATACCGTGTCTTGCAATTTCTTTTACGCTCTCCCCCGAAATCATACCCATCAGTATCGCCGCGGAAAAGCTGTCACCTGCGCCGGTGGCACTGTTTATCTTTACATTTCCGGGTTTGATAAAACCCTCTTCATCCTTATCTTTATAATAAACTCCGTCCTTATTGAGAGTTATGAACACTTTTTCAATGCCCTTTTCTATAAAACGCTGTCCGGCAAGCTTCAAATCATCTTCGGTTTTAATCTCCATTCCAAGTAAAACTTCCGCTTCCATTATGTTAGGTTTGATACATGTGAATGCACCTATAACATCTGCGGCTCTCACTGCTTTGGCTGCGGATACAGGATCAAAAAACAACGGTATTTCAGAAAATCTTTCCGAAACATATTCAATCGTCTCCTTTTCCAGGTTTCCATCAAGAGCGACAGCCTTGGATGATAGAATAAAATCGGCATTTTTTTCTAAAAATTCAGGCACGATAAGTTTTACAACATCCATATCACTGATAGCGAGTTCCATATCGCTGTCATGATTAAGTATCGACAAATATATTGCCGAAGTTGCCTCACTTTGCACATCTATTTTGGAAACATCAACACCAAGAGATTTAAGATGCTCCCTTGCCCCAAGACCCATATGGTCTCCGCCTATAACAGACAGCATTGCCACATTGCCTCCCAGCCTTGCAACATTTTCGGTAATATTTCTGCCTACTCCGCCATACGAAAGTGAAATTCTGCCGGGATTTGAATCCTCACGACGCAAAACATCATAAGGTCTGCCCTCTATATCAATATTTATTCCTCCGATAACAGTTATATCTGCCATAATTTCTCCTTACAAAAGTGTCGTTTGAGTTATCAGTCCACAAAAACACTGCCGCCTATAAATTCCCTCAGGATTGAATTGTTCACTATAGCCGAATCATCCTCTACCGTCCTGAAAAACCTGAGGAAATTAAGCATCCTCACAGCATCGCTGTATTCAGGTTCTTCCGGCTTTATGGCAGCAAGCAGTGGCTGTGCATATTTTTTAAGTACACATATTTCATAAAGATGCACAGAGTTAAACAGAACATCTGCTTCATTGCTGAAAGGAAATATATTCTTATCCTCCCCTGCTCTTACTTTTGGCCATGAAGCAATAGTGTTTTGAGCGCTGTAACCTCTGTATTTATAATCTCTGACCATTCTTCTGAGCATTCGATGGTCTGTCGTTACAATTCTGTTGTGACTGTCTATATTCAACTGAGTCAACGGACTTATATATATTTTAAATTTTTCTTCTTTTGGTATCTCACAAGTGAGTGCCTCGTTGAGGGCATGTATACCCTCAATAACAAGGAGCTGATTGGATTTAATCGATGTGACCCTTTTGCCGTATATCTTTGTACCGTTTATAAAATCAAAGGTAGGCAAATCTACCGTCTTTCCGGCAAGCAAGTCATTCATATTACGATTAAAAAGCTCTACATCTATGGCCTCTATGTCTTCAAAATTCTTTTCACCATATTCATCAAGGGGAGTATCGCACCTCTCTACAAAGTAATCATCCGTACTCATATAAAGAGGTTCAAGACCGTTTACTCGTAGCTGTATACACAATCTTCGTGCAAAAGTGGTTTTCCCCGATGATGACGGCCCGGCAATCAAAACAATCCTCTTGTTTTGCTTAGTTATCATATCAGCGATTTCAACTACTCTGCGCTCATGAAGAGCCTCGGAAAGCTGTATCAGTTCGTTAAACTTCCCTTCTTCTATTTTTCTGTTAAGGTCCGAAACATATGTAATGCCCATAAGCTTACCCCAACGGCTCTGTTCGCCGAAAGTTTTGTAAAGCATTTTTTCGTCAACATATTCAGGTATTTTGTCAGGGGAAGAAAGCTGCGGAAATCTAAGCAGAACTCCCCTGCGGTATTTTCTAAGTTCAAAATGTTTTATATATCGTGTCGACGGCACCATCTGTCCATAAAAAAAGTCTTTGTATCCTCCAAGGGAATAAAACGGTATTTTCCTCATTTCGGGATTTTCATTCAAAAGAACTGTTTTTTCAGGACAACCCATATCCATAAATCTGCCGATTGCTTCTTTTTTCGTGAGATTTTCCTTTACAAAAGGCAAATCACTATCTACCAGTTCCCTCATTCTATGCTCTATGGATTTGACATCCTTAGATGTAATCTGTTTTGAAGTCTTTATCTCTGTATAAAGTCCTTTGTTTATGGCATTTTCAATGTCTACATCAGATTTTCCAAGCACATCTTCCACTGCTTTAAGGTAAAGAAGTATAAGGCTGTTTTGATATATCAAGCTGGCAGCCTGTGTTCTCATATCAAGAAATTCGATGCAGCATTCGCTGTCTATAACATACTCAAGACTTTCTATTTTGTTGTTAATTTTTGCCGCCAAAACGGTATACGGCAATGAGTCCTCATAGCGCTTTGATAATTCTTCTATAGTAGTTCCCTTTTCAACGGAAACATTACAAACCGGCGCTCTCAATTCTTTGATAAGTTTAATATCCATAGAACTCTCCTACTCTTGCATCATTTGCATTTCAAAGCATAAAAAATTATTTTCGGGGCAAAATAACCGGCGAAAGGAGTGATTTATTTTGAAAAAGCTGATATTGATCTTAATGATAATAGGCGGCATAAACTGGGGTCTCATAGGTTTCTTTAATTTCAATCTTGTGTCTGCCATATTCGGCGGAATGAAAATCATAGAAAGAATTATTTATGCCGCAGTAGGTCTTGCTTCACTTTGGGGAATCAGTTTCCTCTTCAAAACCAACCATCGTTCCTAAAAATCACATATGGGGAACTTTGAAAGTTCCCCATACATTTAATCGGATATCTGTTTTTCAGAGTCTTTAAAATATTTCTCCAATATTTTAATCAAAGCCTTGGCCTCTCCGTCATGGAGGGTAACTCCCCTGCTCATCCTTTCATGATTAGGATCCCAATCTCTTATATCAAGCTTAGGGTGACCGCCGTTCCATTCCACCAAGTTCACTTCTTTCTTCCACCCTGTGGAATAATTAAATAAATCCCCTAAATGTTCTTTAATTTCAAAGCTGAAATCATCATCTTTTATCATAATCTCTCCTTCCCTGAATCCCCTTGCAAAGCCATTTTAACATTGCTGTAAAAATATGTCAATTATTTTTGTGTGCTGTCAATGGCTTTTTTAACAGCTTCAGGGAGTATGCGGCAAGCCTTTTCCGCTATGGAGGAGCCTGCCAACCTGATTCCTTTTGCCAGTGGAACGGTAAATATGCCTTCTCTTTCAAGCATTGCCGCCGCTGCCTCCGGATTGTCGCAAGGTACACTCATAAAAAATCCCGATCGGAAAGGCAATGTTTTAAGGCCTATTCGTTCTGCTTCTTCCTTAAAAATCTTTCCTCGCCTTATGAGCATATCTCTGTAAAGTTTTCTTTCATCCATCACCTTTTTAAGAAGTACAGGGTCATTGTATATTTTTTCGAGTATGATCTGCGGAGCCTTAGGGCAATTGGACCATGAGGCTCTTGATGAGAATTCGCAAACTCTCTTGAATTCTTCCGCCCTCTCTTTTGATTTAGTCATACATACCATAGCGCCGCATCTAAGTCCATACAGTGTATATGCTTTGGAAAGGCTGTGTGCTATGATAACAAATGTGTTTCCGTCTATTTTTTCAAGATATGGCAAGAAACTGCGGCTTTCCTCCTCTTCCCCGGCAAAATCCACATATGCAGCATCCACAAGAAGAGTTATCTTCTTTTCTTTTGAAACACTTTCCAAAATAGATGTCACCGACTCCCAGTCATCATTTGTCAAAGCATAACCTGTTGGATTATGGGAAGGTGTGTTGAGTATTATAATCAATCTGTCCTGAACTTTCAGTATCTCGTCTATATTGTTTTTAAAACTTTCCTTGTTGAAATTACCCTCGCTGTCAAATATTTCAAAAGTTTCAAGCTGCCTCTCCTGCTCTTGTACTATAGTATTGTAAGGAGCCCAGTACCAGTCAGTCGTCAGCACAACATCTCCTCTTGAAGAATAATTTGCAATTGTATTTCTTATAGCTCCGGTGCCTCCCGGTGTTGCAACGGCCTCAGTAAAACAATTAGGTTCAAAGTTTCTGAAAACATCTTTTTTAACCGCCTCTTTAAAACCCGGAGTTCCGCCTATAGGCGCATATTCCGCATAGTCAAGCGGCGAAAGGCTTCTGAACACTTCATCTACCGATGACAGCACTATAAGCTTTCCTTCATCGTCAAGCAAGGCTCCTATGGTAGCGTTTATAACTTTTTCTTTCCCCTCCTTAGCGGCCATCGCTTTTGCACGATTGCTTATGCCGAATATTTTGTCTTCTGTCGGAATATTTCTTCCATTTTGCGAAGCAAAAATCATTTCTGTCATTGGTTAGCTTCCTCCTTAATATTTTGAAATTTTATTATAACATATTCATCTTATTTATTCCATACGGATATAGCAAAAATTGCGCAAAAATAATTAAAGCCTTTCTTTAATTAACTTTGTATGAAATCACGAATTTCGGCAAACAATATCTATAACTGGAGGTGAAAATATGCGTCAAGCACAAAAGAAAAAGGATAAAGATAAGGTTGCAATTGTTCTGATATTGGCATTTTGCGTAATAGCTCTGACCTCGATTTTTACTTTAAAATCAAATATAGATAAAATCAATGGTAAAGATTCAGACCTGCCCGTCTCTGAGAACACCAATACTGATGGGCCCGCTGAGAACGATATGCCTGCACCCGACACTTCAAAGGAAGCGTCTTCCGATATTCCAACTATAGACAGTCGGGATAACGAAAAGGGTGTTTCTGAATTTATAAATCCCGTAAAATCAGAACAGGCTGCCGTAACAAATCCGTATTCCATGGATAAATTGATATACTCAGTAACTCTTGACCAGTACATGACTCACTGCGGTATTGATATAGAAGCCCCCGAAGATACTCAGGTGCTTGCGGTGGCTGACGGAACGGTTACTGCTGTTTATGAGGATGACCGCTACGGACTTTCCATAGAGATTACCCATGCAGATGACATTATAACCATATATTCAAATCTTTCTACTGATGAAATGGTCGAAGCAGGCGACACTGTAACTGCCGGTCAAATAATCGGCGGCGTCGGTTCCACAGGTCTGTTTGAAGCTCTGGAGCCGGCTCATCTGCACTTTGAAATGCTTAAGGGCGGAGCGTATGTAAATCCTGCGGACTATATAACTTTTTAACATCAAAAAGGACTGAAATGCCTTTTGCAAGCCGTCTTGCAATCGTACGCTTTCAGTCCTTTCGTCTGCTAAGTCAGTAAGTCGAAATACTCAGCTTTTTCTTGAAATTTTTTCAATAAGGCATTTCCGCAAGCTAACACTGTAATAAATGAAATTATAACTATTATTGAAATTACAACTTTTCTTTTCATGGTTATCCTCTTATTGGGCTATGCCTATATTAAGAATATGACTACATATTTGCTGCAATTGCAACAAGCTTATCTGAATTTTACGAAATTTATATTTTTTCCTGCCGAGGAGAACCTGTCCTCATATTCTGTAGTGAAATCTTTTGAGTCTATGGAGCTATTGTGTAAATCACGAGTTGCCGAGACTATATCAAGCCCTGCTTCTTTTATCTCTTCCAGTGAAAACTCATACAATCCATCGTTGTCGGTTTTAAACTCTATATACCCGTCTGCGGCTATAACTTTTTTATAGTTCAACAGCCTTTCTCTGTATGTAAGTCTCCTTTTAAAGTGGCGAGCTTTAGGCCAAGGGTCGCTGAAATTCAAATATATTCCGGCAAGTTCTCCGTCCTCAAAATATTCGCTCAAATCATTTACATAATCTATGAATATTCTAAGGTTTTCAAGCTTATGCTCCTGCGCCTTTTCGAGAGCACGAAGCGCAACATTACTCTGTCCCTCAATTGCTATATAATTGGCCTGTGGACAATCTATAGCTCTTTTTATTATGAACTGTCCTTTTCCGCAGCCTATTTCCAGAAATATCGGATTTTCATTTCCGAAAACTCTCGCCCAGTTGCCTTTACATGCTTTAGGATTTTCTACAAGAAAAGCTGAATTCTGCTTCAGCTTTTCATCAAGGTTCTTTATATTTCTCTGTCTCATTTTACAATAATTGCGATTCTATGATTATTACTGCCAAAAATACGACCATCAAAACCATAGAAACATAATCCCTCTTCTTAAATTTCATTTCGTGCATACGGGTGCGATTCTCGCCGCCCCTGTAACATCTTGCTTCCATAGCCATCGCCAAATCCTGTGCAATTCTGAACGCTCCCACAAAGAGAGGAACCAGAATTGGAATAAGACTCTTGGCTCTTTGCATCAAGCTCCCCGATTCAAAATCAGCACCTCTTGCTTGCTGTGCTTTCATTATCTTGTCAGCCTCTTCAAGCAGAGTCGGAATAAACCTAAGTGCTATAGTCATCATCATAGCTATGTCGTGAGCAGGAAGTCCTATTTTTTTAAACGGAGAGAGCAGCCTCTCAATACCATCTGTCAATGCCAAAGGTCTTGTACACAGAGTCAGCATTGATGATCCCATGAGAAGAAGCACAAGCCTGATAGCCATAAATACGGCAACCTCAAGACCCTCTTCTGTTATCTTGAGGAATTTCCACTGCCATAAAATATGTCCGTCAACCATAAATATATTGAGGGCAAAGGTGAAAATGAGAATCAGCAAAATAGGCTTAAGTCCTCGCATTATATAGCTAACCGGCACCTTTGAAACAGCAATAATGATTCCCAATACTGCGCCTGCTATCAAAAACCCTATAAAATTGTCTACTATGAACAGTTCTATAATAAAAGCAAGTGTTGCTATTATCTTTATTCTCGGGTCAAGCTTGTGTATCTGTGAATTGCCCGGAAAATACTGTCCGAGAGTTATATCTCTTAGCATTTTTCATTCCCTTTATTTCTTAAATATTCTGCTATCGCATCGGCCGCATCGTCAATAGACAATATAGTCTCAGGTATGTTTATCCCCCGATGTCTCAGCTCCTCTGTCAGCTGTGTAACAGGCGGCAAGTCAAGGCCAACCTCTGCCAGCTCTTCTCTGTGAGAAAACACTTCTTTAGGAGTACCTATCGCAACCATACGACCGCTGTCTATCACCAATATCTTGTCGGACAATCTTGCTATATCAGCCATATTGTGAGAAACCAATATAGTTATATTTCCTGTCTTTTGGTGAACTTCTTCTATCATATGAAGAACATCTTTATGAGCTTTTGGGTCAAGACCTGCCGTAGGCTCGTCTAAAATTAAAACCTCCGGTCTCATTGCAATTACTCCGGCTATTGCCACTCTCCTTTTTTGACCTCCCGAAAGTTCAAAAGGAGACTTGTCCTTAAATTTTTCATAATCAAGTCCCACAAGCTCTATCGCTTCTTTGACCCTCTCTTGTATCTCCTCTTCATCAAGTCCTAAATTCTTTGGTCCAAACGCCACATCTTTTGCGACAGTTTCTTCAAATAGCTGGTACTCAGGATATTGAAAAACAAGACCTATTCTCTTTCTGATTTCAACCATGGAAATCTTAGGCGCCGTTATATCCACATCTCCTATAATTATGCTTCCCTCGTCCGGCTTCAAAAGTCCGTTCAGGTGCTGCAACAGAGTGGATTTACCGGAGCCTGTGTGGCCTATTATCCCTAAGAATTCCCCGTCATTTACTTCAAAACTGATGTTTTCGAGAGCCACTGACTCTGTAGGCATTCCTTTTTCATATATATGCTTTAAGTTTTTTACTTGTATTGACATAAAAATTCAACCATCTCTTCTGTTCCGATAATATTCTGAGGCACTTCTATACCCCGCTCTCTTAGTTTTGCAGAAAGTTCCACTGCAAGGGGCACATCAAGGTTTACCGATTTAACCTTATCACCCTGAGCAAACACTTCCGGCGGTGTGCCGTCGAGGAAAACTTCTCCGTCATGCATTATAATCACTCTATCGGCATATACGGCCTCTTCCATAAAGTGAGTTATGAGTACAACTGTTATACCCTCCTCGTGCAGTTCTTTTATGATATTCATTATCTCGCTTCGCCCCTTAGGGTCAAGCATAGCGGTCGGCTCGTCAAAGATGATACATTTAGGTTTCATCGCAACAACGCCTGCTATGGCAATCCGTTGTTTTTGACCGCCCGAAAGTAAGTGGGGCGCTTTTCCTCTAAACTCTCCCATATTGACATCTGCTAAAGCCTTGTCCACTCTTCTGCGGATTTCTGCCGGGTCTATGCCTAAATTTTCCGGCCCGAATGCTACATCGTCTTCAACAATAGCCGATACAAGCTGGTTGTCCGGGTTCTGAAAAACCATGCCGGCTGACTGCCTGACATCCCATATATGCTCATCGTCGGCAGTATCAAAGCCGTTCACATATATCACACCCTCGGTCGGAATTAGCAGGCCGTTAAGATTTTTTGCCAAAGTGGACTTGCCCGAGCCGTTCTTGCCTAATATGGCAGTAAAACTGCCGCTTTCTATATTTAGGTTTATATTGTTCAAGGCTTTCGTTCCCTCAGCACCATCGTCCTTTTTATATTCAAATATTAAATTTTCAATTTTTATAATTGAGTCCATATTATCTTCTTTCATAATATATGTCTAAATATCTGCTCAAATCTCTTGCATTAAACTGTCCCGGCGCAGTCGGTGTGCTTCCGCACGCATAAGTTATAACCGAACCGAAATCACCTGCACATATACGGCTTGCCTGACCTTCTTCGCCCATAGCTATTGCCACTATAGGTTTATGGTTTGCAAGCTGCGTGTATGAGCATGCTGCCTCAAGTATTTCGTAACTTTCAGATTCTTTTGATGCAAAGCATGCAATCTTTAAGATATCTCCACCGTTTCTCTCCATCTTTACAAATTGAGTTGCAATTTCATCTCTTGACGGCATTCTGTCGAAAACATGATAAGAAATCAAGGTCTTGGTTCTCTTACGCTTAGCCTCTTTTACCATCTCCTTGAGCCGGGAATTGTCTGCATCAATATCTATTATATCCGCAATTCCCATTGCCCATCTCTGTATTCTGTTGCCGACTTCTTCATTGCCTTTGTAGTCAACAATCAATTTCTTTCCTTTGCAGAGTTTCTTTATCTCTGTCAAAACAGTCTTGAATTCTTCTTGTGTATAATCATCGCTGCCAAGTGTACTGTCAACACACCACTCCACTATTTGGCAGCAATCCTTATATTCTTCGATTTGTTCTTTTAGACTTTCTATATTTGTACAACTTAACGAAAGGCAAATTTCGGGTCTCTCGTTTTTCTTTTTATCTTTTCTGTTTGCTCTTTTCTTCCCAAACAGCCTGAAACCTTTTTTATTTTCTTTGCTCTTGTCTTTCTTTCCCAATTCATTTTCCCCTTTTCTTTAATATTTTATCTTTCGGTACAAGACAATATATCTCTTTTTTCAAACTGATTTTTTGAAACAGTCTAACAGAATAATACTAAACTTTTTATCAGTCAAAGTCAATGAAATTTGCTATAAAATCCCACTTTTGAAAATTTACTTAAATGTCGATATGAATCTCCAATGAAATATCCTTGTTAATATATTTTCAAAGTATACTGTATACTTGGCGTCAATTTATTGTAAGGTCATTTTTTTGTTGTATAATATTATTATAATCTTATTTCTTAAATATTTTTATTTTTAAGGATGGTGATTTTATGAGCATCAAAAGAATATTCTTGATAGTTTCCATAATTATCGGTTGCAGTTTTACCGTTCTGAGCATTCCTTTAACCAAATTTTTTGCTTATTTTGATGGGCGTAGTGGAAATTGGTATTCCGATATAGGATATTATCTATCTCACTTCCCCCTTAATTGTTTTATCATAATCAATCTTTCTGTCGCAGTTTTGGCCGGCATATTTTTATATATAGACCTTAGCGACGAAAGAGACAGAAAGAAAAAGGAAAATAACGAACAGGGTGATAACGAGAATAAAAGCGACGAATGATTCATAATATACTCTATGTCAAATTTACTTTAACTATACAGAAAAATGCCGGCTGATTTTAAGCCGGCATTTCATCTTCTTATTTATCTTCTTTGGATGTTTTGTAATCCCTTTCTGCTATTTTCTCACTTCGCTCTTTCATTATTTTATCTTCTTTGTAAATAATTGTGCGCATGTTGGATAATCTTTTATTTTTTCCTGTATAAAAGGTCTCCACCTTTCCTTTCTTTTTCGAGTTATTTTCATCATTTTCTTGCCACGGTGCAGGATTCATTCCGGAATAAGAGGCTACCGCCTTATCAAGTTCAGGTTTTTCCGGCGCAGCCGTTCCTTTTTTCTTTTGTCGTCTGTCAACCACAATACCTGCAATCAGCAAGCAGAAAAATACGAAAATCACACCCCATCTGTTTGTCGTAAAAAACAAGAAAGTTGCCAAAATGTTTTCCATAAGTTCCCCCTTTAATCTTCCGCAAACAACTCAATTCTGTCAATCTACGAGCTCGAACCTTATAAAACATTTAATCGGAGTCCATGCTTTCTTTCCACATAAGCAGCACCTTACTTTCGTCATTTCTTACGAAACCTTTTTGTATTTGCCAATCTTTGTTAATATCATATCAATATGTGGAATGCTTGTCAACAGATAAAATCGGCAATGGCCTCTCCGAGCTGTACCCAAAGTGAGTTGTTGCCCGTTATCGTAGTTTTTTCGGATTCAGACAACATAATTATGGTTTAGCCGTGTTGCCTTGTGGCGAAATTTGTCATAAAATGTCGCCCGGTTGCCATTTCTTTTATTTTAGGAAATTTTGACAACATTTTCCCACTAAAATGTTGTCATTCTGAGCCTTTATTTGAAAATCTGCCAACATTTAGCTCTCCGGAAACTACTTTCGACAAATTTAGACACCTGTTTGTTGGCATTTTTGCAAAAAATCCGAGTTTCCGACAACAAGTATCGCAACGGCAGCAAACATTTTACCCAATAGGAGTCCATACGCTTCAGTCACAGCTATTCTCCACCCCTTTTGCCGGTTTACACATACCAAAAGAACCCGCAAGGCTTAGCCCTACGGGTTCTTCTTTTAATCGC
>CAJMLH010000030.1 GCA_905214195.1 uncultured bacterium | reverse complement strand
AACCCGAAATAATGAAATTTTTTCGGGTTTTATTTTTTTATATGTGAAATTTTCAAAAGATAAATTGAAAAAATGACTGTTTATAAAGAATAAAAGAGATATATATACAATTATTTAACCCTTATTATGCTTAAAAAGCGGTTTTAAGCCTTATAAAATAAAAAATAAATAAAATCACTCCAAAATATACAATTCAATTGAAAAAAACTCTAAATAATGCTATAATGTTATGCGTTGAAATATATAAGAAAAGGTGAAAATATGAGTTTATTGGAAGAAAAAACAAATGGGCAGTATGATGCGGCTCAGATACAGGTGCTTGAGGGTCTTGAAGCTGTAAGAAAAAGACCGGGAATGTATATAGGAAGTACCGGATCAAAGGGTCTTCATCATCTTGTATATGAAATTGTAGATAACAGTGTGGATGAGGCTTTGGCCGGTTACTGTACTACGATTAAGGTAACTATTTGTAAAGATAATTCTATAACTGTTGAAGACGATGGCAGAGGTATGCCTGTAGACAAGCATCCAAAGCTTAAAATTCCGGCAGTTGAAGTAATTCATACAGTTCTTCATGCCGGAGGTAAATTCGGAGGCGGAGGATATAAGGTTTCCGGAGGTCTTCACGGAGTCGGAGCTTCTGTAGTAAATGCCCTTTCAACCCATATGGAAGTTGAAATAAAGAGAAACGGCAAAATATATAAACAGTGCTATGAAAGAGGCAAAACAGTTACTCCTCTTGAAGTAATAGGAGAATCAAAAAAGACCGGTTCAAAGACAAGTTTTTGGCCTGATCCCGAAATATTTGAAACTACCGTGTTTGACTATGATATTTTAGAACACAGACTTCGTGAAATGGCATTCCTTAACAAAGGAATAAAAATCATATTCAAGGATGAAAGAGACGGAAAAAAGAAAAATGAAACTTTCCATTATGAGGGAGGAATTAAAGAATTTGTAAAATTCCAGAATCAGAACAAAGACGCAATACATCCCGATGTAATATATTTTGAAATGGTAAAAGAAAATTGCGAAGTTGAAGTAGCAATGCAGTATACACAAAATTACAATGAACTCGTTTTAGGATATGCAAATAATATAAATACAACAGATGGCGGAACCCATATTATAGGTTTTAAAAGTGCTTTAACCAGGACTTTTAATGATTATGGAAAAAAGGCTAAGATTTTAAAAGAAAATGATACATTGAGCGGCGAGGATGTCAGAGAAGGTCTTACCGCCATAGTTTCTGTAAAGCTTGAAGAACCTCAATTTGAGGGACAGACAAAAGCAAAACTTGGAAACCCTGATATGAGAGGTTTTGTAGAAACTACAACCAATGAAAATCTTACTGCATTTCTTGAAGAAAATCCTGCTCAAGCCAAGATTATACTTGAAAAATGTATAAAAGCAGCTCGTGCAAGAGAAGCCGCAAGAAAAGCAAGAGATTTAACAAGAAGAAAAGGCGCTCTTGACAGTTTTTCATTACCGGGAAAGCTTGCCGACTGTTCCGATAAAGATCCGTCACAGTGCGAAATCTTTTTAGTCGAGGGAGATTCCGCCGGCGGAAGTGCAAAAGACGGAAGAGACAGAAAGAGACAAGCGATACTTCCACTTAGAGGTAAAATTCTCAATGTTGAAAAAGCAAGATTAGATAAAATATTAAACTCCGATGAAATCAAGAACATGATAACTGCATTCGGTTGTGGTATCGGAGATGATTTTAATGTGGAAAAATTAAGATATCATAAGATAATAATAATGACCGATGCCGATGTTGACGGAGCTCATATAAGAACACTGCTTCTTACATTCTTCTATAGATATATGACGCCTCTCATCGAGGGCGGTTATGTTTATGCTGCTCAGCCACCTCTTTATCAGGTTAAAAAAGGTAAAGATGTTTACTATACTTACAGTGAAAAAGAGCAGGAAGAACTTATGAAAAGTCTTGAAAATAAGCAGGGCAAACCTATTATCCAGCGTTACAAGGGTCTTGGTGAAATGGATGCCGAGCAACTTTGGGATACTACAATGGATTATGAACACAGAACTCTTATTCAGATAACCATTGAGGACAGTGCTGCGGCAGATCAGACTTTTTCAACTCTTATGGGAGATAAAGTTCCGCCTCGTAAGAAGTTTATTGAAGATAATGCACATTATGCAAAACTTGATATTTAGGAAGGAGGGCAATAAATGGCAACATTTTTAGAAGATCAAAAGCTTATACAGCATGAAATAAATAAAGAAATGAAAGACTCTTATATCGATTATGCCATGAGCGTAATAGTAGGCCGTGCCCTTCCCGATGTGAGAGACGGACTTAAACCTGTACATAGAAGAATACTTTACGGTATGAGCGGACTTGGTGTAACACCGGATAAGCCTCATAAAAAATCGGCTCGTATAGTCGGTGAAGTAATGGGTAAATATCATCCTCACGGAGACTCTTCAATTTATGATGCAATGGTAAGGCTTGCTCAGCCGTTTAATATAAGATATACGCTTGTAGACGGACACGGAAACTTTGGTTCTGTTGACGGAGACGGAGCTGCCGCCATGCGTTATACGGAAGCAAGAATGACACCTCTTGCTCTCCAGATGCTTAGAGATATAGAAAAAGAAACTGTAGATTTTACACCTAACTTTGACGGCGAGGAAGAAGAACCTGTGGTTCTTCCTGCGAGATTTCCAAACCTTTTGGTAAACGGATCTAATGGTATAGCCGTAGGTATGGCGACTTCTATACCTCCTCACAATTTATGTGAAGTAATTGACGCATCAGTTAAGCTTATAGATGAGCCTGAAGCAACTGTAGATGATTTAATTAAGATAGTAAAAGGACCTGATTTTCCTACGGGAGCAATAATAATGGGCAAATCCTCTGTAAGAGAAGCTTATCGTACAGGTCAAGGAAAAGCCATAGTAAGAGCCGTAACTGAAATCGAAGAAACATCCCACGGAAAACAGCAGATTATAGTAACAGAAATACCTTATCAGGTAAACAAGGCTCGTCTTATAGAAAAAATAGCTGATCTTGTAAGAGATAAAAGAGTTGAGGGAATAACAGCTATTCGTGATGAGTCAAACCGTAAGGGTATGCGTATAGTAATAGAACTGAAAAGAGATACAAATGCAAATATAGTTCTCAACAGACTTTATAAGCATACTCAGCTTCAAGATACAATTTCAATGATAATGCTGGCATTAGTTGACGGCAGACCTAAGATATTAAACCTTAAAGAAATAATAAGTGAGTATCTTAAACATCAAAAAGAGGTTGTAACAAGAAGAACAATCTTCGATAAGAAAAAGGCAGAAGCAAGAGCTCACATATTGGAAGGTTATTTGATTGCTCTTGACAATATAGATGAAATAATAAAGATTATCAGAAGCAGTTATAATGATGCTAAAGAAAAACTGATGAAAAGGTTTGAGCTTTCAGATATTCAGGCTCAAGCTATACTTGACATGCAGCTGCGCAGGCTTCAAGGACTGGAAAAAGAAAAAATCGAAAACGAGTATCAGGAGCTTCTTAAAAAAATCGCATATTATGCAGAACTTCTTGCAGATGAACATAAACTTATGGGCGTAATAAAGGAAGAACTTATCGAGATAAAAGAAAAATGGGGAGATAAAAGAAAAACCAAAATCAAAGCTGACGCTCAGGAAATTGATGAAGAAGATTTGATAGAGGAAGAAAAGGTATGCGTTACCCTCACCCATTTGGGATATGTTAAGAGAGTTCCTGTAGATACCTACAAAGCGCAGAAACGAGGCGGCAAAGGAATAACAGGGCTTACAACTCGTGAAAACGATTTTGTAAAGAATATGATAATGACATCTACCCACGATTATCTGATGTTCTTTACAAACACAGGAAAAGCTCATAGAATAAAGGCATATGAAATACCTGAAGCAACCAGAACTGCCAAAGGAACTCCTGTGGTAAACTTCCTCAATCTGATGCAAAGAGAAAGAGTTACGGCAGTAATTCCTATAAGTGAATTTGCAGAGGATAAATATTTGATGGCAGTTACAAAAGACGGAATCATCAAGAAAACCGCTCTTTCAAACTTCGATACCAACAGAAAAGCCGGTCTTATAGCGATGAACCTCAAAGAGGGAGATCAGCTCATAGATATAAAACAGACCAGCGGAAGCAATAATGTAATCATTGTAACAAAGCACGGAAAATGCATATGCTTCTCAGAAGAAGATGTAAGACCTATGGGAAGAATTGCCGGCGGTGTAAGAGCAATAAAGCTTGAAAAAGATGACGAAGTTGTTTCAATGGAACTTGTAGAGCCGGGTCAAGAACTTCTTGTTGTAACAGAAAAAGGATACGGCAAGAGAACAAAGGTTGAAGAATATAAGATACAGGTAAGAGGCGGCAAAGGACTTTTGACCTACGACAAAGCTAAATTTAAAAAGACCGGAGAATTGATAGGAGCTATGGTTGTAGATGATGACGACGATGTTATGCTTATCAATTCCAACGGAATAATAATAAGAATGCAGGCAAAAGAAATTTCAAGACTCGGACGAGCAACTCAGGGCGTAAAGATAATGAATGTTGCAGAGGATGTAAACATTATAGCCCTTGCAAAGGTTGCCCGTGAGGACGAGCTGCAAAAGGAAATCGCAGAGGCTTCCGACGGTGAAGAGCAGCTTGAATTAAAATAGAATTTAGATAAAGGAGAAAACTCATGGAAGACAAATTACAATTTGTCATTCCCGGCAAGCCTGAATATATAACTATTGTAAGGTTAGCCGTGGGTTCTGCGGCAAACAGCGCAGGATTTAATGTAGAAGAAATAGAAGATATAAAAACAGCAGTAGGCGAAGCATGTAAAAACATATCATGCCATGGCTCAGAGGGCTTTGCTGAACAGTATCAGGTAGACTGTATCATTAAAGAGGGAATAATGGAAATCTATGTAACAGATACGAGCAGTAGCCACAAGCTCAAAAAGCTTCAAAAGCCTTGTCTTGACTGTCCAAATGAGGGCGACTTGGGACTTTATGTAATAAAATCTCTGATGACAAGCGTAGAAGTAATAGACGAACCGAACTGCAAAAAAGCTATTAAGATGACAAAGGCAAAGTAATGAATTCAGAATTATTCAACCGGTACGCAGAAAATCCAACAATTGAATTAAGAAATAAGATTGTAGAAGATAATCTGTACATGGTTGATATCCTAATAAGAAAGTATCTGGGTAAAGGTGTAGATTACGATGATCTTTATCAAGTAGGGGCTCTGGCTTTAGTTTCTGCTGTGGAACGATTTGATATTTCAAAGGGGTACGAGTTTAAAAGTTTTGCTACCCCAACTATACTTGGAGAAATTAAAAAATATTTCCGTGATAAGCAGTGGAGTCTCAAAGTACCGAGACGGCTTAAAGAAATAGCTACCAAAGTTCAAGAGGTAAAAAGCGACCTTTCCGTAGAACTTGGGAGAGCTCCAAGTGTCAGGGAGATTTCAGAGGCAACCGGGTTTACACACGAGCAGATAATGCAGGCACTTGAAAGCTCAAAGGCCTATGGTACTTATTCACTTGAAAGTGCTTCATCAGGTACTTCCGAGGAAAACGAGGATAATCCGTTAGAAAAATATATAGGGTTTGAAGATTTGGGATATGAGCGTGTAGAGATAAACGAAATTGTAAGTAAAGTCCTGGAAAATTTCAGTGAAAACTACAGATATATTTTCAAGGAAAGATTCATCGAAAACAGACCTCAGGCGGCTATTGCCAAAGAATTGGGCGTCTCTCAGATGACTATTTCCCGTGCTGAAAAAAGTATAGTAGAGCAGTTCAGAAAAGAAATGCACAGGCAATAATTTAAAGAAAGAAGGCATATTCGATGAAAAGAGTTTTTTCCGGCGTACAGCCGACAGGAAATATTCATTTGGGAAACTATCTTGGCGCATTGAAACAATTCGTTGAGCTTCAGGAAGACCATGAATGTATATATTGCATAGTAGATATGCATGCTATAACTGTTCCTCAAGACCCAAAGACGCTGAAAGAGCATATTTTGGATGTTGCGGCTTTGTATCTTGCCGTAGGCGTAGACCCTGAAAAATCTATAGTTTTCGTTCAGTCTGATGTTCCCGGACATGCTGAACTTTCGTGGGTACTCACATGTAATTCATACACCGGCGAGTTATCCAGAATGACGCAGTTTAAAGATAAGAGTAAAAATAAGGAATCAGCGCCTACAGGGCTCTTTACCTACCCTGTTTTGATGGCAGCGGATATTTTGCTTTATGATACAGATGTAGTTCCTGTAGGAAATGATCAGAAGCAGCATATTGAGCTTTGTCGTGACTTAGCAGTTAGGGTTAACGGCAAATACCCTGATACTTTTGTTATACCGGATGGAAGATTTTTAAAAGAAGGCGCAAGAATAATGGCTCTTGACGACCCATCCAAGAAAATGAGCAAAAGTGCTGAAAATGTACATTCGAGAATTTCTTTGCTTGATGAGCCTTCAAAGATTAAAAAGTCAATAATGAAAGCAACTACCGATTCTGAGGGTGTGATTCGTTTTGATGTGGAAAATAAACCGGGAATCAGTAATTTGCTCAATATTTACAGTGTACTTTCAGGAACTCCTATACCTGAACTTGAGAAAAATTATGAGGGAAAAGGATATGGAGACTTTAAGAAAGATTTAGTAGAAGTTACTTGCCAAACTCTTGCGCCTATTCGTGCAAGATTTGATGAGATACGCTATTCAGATGAGCTTATTCAAATATTGAAAGATGGAGCACAGAAAGCTGATGCTATAGCGCAGAAAACTATGAAGCGTGTCAAAGAAAACTTTGGCTTGGGACTGTAGAATTCAAAACACCCATTCTCGGCGGCCCGGTCCTCGGAAGCAAACAGCTTCCTGCGAATGTCCGCCTCGAAAGGGTGTTTTCAGATTTCATAATAAAAATATCAGGTTAATTTATTCGCCGAGAAAGTATCTGCCCATGTTGTCTGCGGCCATTATGGCAGCGTATACATCCTTTGCGGTAACTGCAAACGGCATATTGTGTATAGTATCAGTCTCAGCAGCAGCAGCTTCTGCAACTTTCATTATCTTTTCTTCTGTAATTTCGGAAACTCCAAGTTCTCCTAAAGTTACAGGAAGTCCAAGATCTATACAGAATTCTATAATATTGCCGATTGTATCTAAGTCCTCATTTTCGAGGATTAACTGTGTTATAGTTCCGAAAGCTACCTTTTCTCCGTGGTACATATGGTGGCACTCTTCTAAAACAGTCAGACCGTTGTGTATTGCATGAGCACCTGCAAGTCCGCCGCTTTCAAAGCCTATACCTGAGAGCAATGTGTTGGCTTCAATTATCTTTTCAACTGATTTAGTGCATACGCCTGCCTCTAAAGCTAATTTTGCTTTTAAACCCTCGTCAAGCAAAGTATTGTAGCATAATTCAGCAAGAGCCATTGCAGCTTCTGTAGCCTTTCCGCCTGCGCAAGTATCTGCGTTCTTTTGGAAACATGCTCTTGCTTCAAAATAAGTTGCAAGGGCATCGCCTATGCCTGCCATTGTAAGTCTTACAGGTGATTTGGAAATAATATCGGTATCCATCAGAACTAAGTCAGGATTTTTCGGAAGGAACAGATACTCTTCAAACACACCCTCGTCTGTATATATTACAGAAAGTGCGCTGCAAGGAGCGTCTGTAGAAGCTATGGTCGGGCAAATTACTACAGGTGTTTTGCAATAATATGCTACAGCCTTGGCAGTGTCGAAGATTTTTCCTCCGCCTATTCCAACTACCATGTCACATTCCTTATCAGCGACGATTTTCTTGAGACGATTTATTTCGTTCTTACTGCACTCACCATTAAAAAATTCAAATACAGCTTCTATATTTTCGGCTTCAAAACCTGATTTTACCATATCACCGAATCTTTTATAACCTCCGGAACTGATTATAACAAGCGGTTTGTTTCCGTATACCTTTGTGTGTGAGCCTATGTTTGTCAGCTCTCCTGCCCCTTGCAGATATTTTCCGGGACTGATTAGTACTTTTGTCATTGTTTTATCTCCTTTTGTATAATTAAAATTTACAACTATATTGTATACACCTTTTAGTTATATTATAAAAGGCTGTAATCTTTATTAAAGACAGTCTGTATACCTTACGGTATCCATAGCGTCTTTTGCATATTTATCTGCACCTATTTTATCAGAATATTCTTGATTGAGAACTGCGCCGCCTACAATCACCTTACACCATGGAGCCTGTTCTTTAATAAGCTGGATGGTTTTTTCCATTGACGGAACGGTAGTAGTCATAAGAGCACTCAGACCTACTGCCGGCGCATGATGTTTTACAACTGCTGCTGCTATAGTTTCGGGAGCTACATCCTTTCCTAAGTCAACTACTTTAAAACCATAGTTTTCAAGAAGCAGTTTAACTATATTTTTACCTATATCATGTATATCTCCGTGAACTGTTGCTATAACCACAGTAAACTTATTTGCTGCGTTATCATTTGACATGTATGATTTTATACATTCAAAAGAGGCTTTGGCAGCTTCTGCACTCATTAGCAGCTGAGGAAGATATATTGTTTTATTCTCAAATCCTATGCCTACAACATCCAGCGCAGGGATTATTTCTTCCTGAATTATGCAAAGGGGTTCAGGAGCATTATCTTTTTCGAGAATATTTTTAGTAAGCTCTCTTGCCTTTTCTTTCAAGCCTTTTGTGATTGCCTGCTGAAGTTCGGTTAACGATTTGTCATTGTCGGACTTGAAATCGTTGTTTTTAGAAATTCGCTCATTAGGGGTTAAATTGACACTGCCGGTATTTATATTTTCTGCGAATTTTATATATTCATTACAGTTTTCATCATTATTATGAAGAGCATTAAAGGCATGGTATGCTTTCATCATTTCGATTGAGTATGGATTCATGATTGCAGCAGAAAGCCCTTTTTCCAAGGCGCAGGCAAAGAATGTACTGTTTATGGTATCTCTTCCCGGCAAGCCGAAAGAAATATTAGAAACACCCAGTGATGTGTGGCATCCAAGCTCATTTTTTATAAAGTCAAGAGCTTTAAGCGTTTCCATTGCAGCTTTAGGTTCAGCGCTTATTGTCATTGCAAGGGTATCGAAGATTATGTCTTTTTTATCTATTCCGTATTTTGAGGCACGGTCGATAATTTTCTTTGCAATTTCTATTCTGCCTTCTGCTGTCTTTGGAATTCCATTATCATCTAAAGTAAGGGCGACTACCAATCCACCGTATTTTTTAACAAGAGGGAAAATTGTTTCCATAGAGGATTCTTTTCCGCTTACGGAATTTATCATAGCTTTTCCGTTATACAGCCTTAATGCGGCTTCCATTGCAGTAGTATCTGCTGTATCTATCTGCAAGGGAAGATTGATTATTGATTGCAGTTCAAATACGGCATTTTTAAGCATGCTTACTTCATCAATTTCAGGAAGTCCTACATTTACATCGAGGATGTGAACGCCAAGTTCCTGTTGGTTAACACCCTCTTGCAATATATAATTCATATCATTGTCTACGAGAGCTTGTTTAAATCTTTTTTTGCCTGTTGGGTTAATCCTCTCCCCTATTAGTATAGGAGAACTGTCAAATTTTACAGCATGAGTATAAGATGAAGCACATGTGATATTTTTAGGTTCTATGGGAAGCGGTTTCATTGCAGAGGTTAATGATGTAATTTTACTTATGTATTCCGGATTTGTTCCGCAGCATCCGCCTATAAGGCGTACTCCTTTTGATACAGCTTCTTTTAAATCAGATGCGAATTCATCGGGGGATGTTCCGTATATGGCTTTTCCATCCACTTCTTTTGGAAGACCGGCATTTGGTTTTAAAAGAACCGGTATAGACGCATTTTGGAGAAGCTCATCTATTACACCTCTGAGTTGTTTGGGTTCAAGTGAACAGTTTGCACCTACAGCATCGGCTCCCATTCCCTCTATCAAAGCGACCATTGCGGCAGGGCTTGCACCTGTCATCAGTTTTCCGTCTTCACCGTAAGCGTTAGATACGAATACGGGAAGATTACTGTTTTCTTTGGCGGCAAGAAGTGCAGCTTTTGTTTCATAGCTGTCGCTCATGGTTTCTATAAAGATAAGGTCTACATCAGATGAGTTTCCTGCTCTGACAATTTTAGCGAAAAGTTCTACAGCGTCTTCAAAATCTAAGTCTCCGTAAGGTTTCAAAAGTTTACCGCAAGGACCTATATCGAGAGCTATATATTTTTCCTGTGAGCCTTTTGATGTTTCACGAGCACGATTTGCATTTTGTATGGCAGCCTTTATGATTTTTTCAAGTTCTTCTTCTGAAAATTTGAGAGAGTTGGCACCGAAAGTATTGGTATTTATTATATTGCTTCCTGCGTCGAAGTAGCTCCTGTGTATGTTTTCTACTACATTCGGATGAGTAATGTTCCACTTTTCGGGGTATTCTCCGGCAGGCAGTCCGGCTTCTTGGAGAAGCGTTCCCATACCTCCGTCAAGATAGACAATGTTATCTTTCATATAATCTAAAATTTTCATGAATTATTCCTTTCTGAAATTACAGTTGGTTTTGCTGCATCCGTAACAAGAGGAGAGCGGTTTTTCGGTATTGTGTTTCTTTGGATTTTCATTTGAAATTCCGATAATTGCCGTAACTGATTTTGAAGGCGACATAATTAAGCTTTCATTGAGCGAAAGTCCAATCTTTCTGGAGCAATCAAGCAAATCGAATATAATTTTTTGAGCTGAAAGAGGGAAATCTCCATATCCGGGACTGAACCTCGGCTTTGCGGACAAACCTCGAATACAAAGCTCATTTCTTATTTCGTTGTTGAAAGTATTACACAGACTTTCTATTCGTTCTGCGCCGATAGCTTGAAAACACAGAGCTTTTGCAGGCGAAAGCCTGCTGTATTTTGAAATCAATCTGTCTGCTTCTATTCCTATGGTGGAAGCAAAAAGGATTATATATTCACAATTTTGAAGATTTTTTGCGAGAGATTCACTTCCGAAAGGAAGATTTTTATTGTTATCTTGAATACAGTCCGTGGAAAAGCGGTATATTTCTTCTTTTTTTAAAGTTGTAAAGACTACTTTATAAGATAGTTTTTCTTTGATTTCGGAAATACACTGCGAAATCATGTTGTTTATTTCTTCTGAACTGTCTTTACATCCCATATAACGAAGAATTTCTTTCAAGTCCCAAGAGGGTTCTTTGTAATTTTTAGTCTGAACCATATTCATTATTCTTTACCTAATATGTCGGAAAGATTAGATTGAATTTTCATCGCAACATCCGGCTTATTCATCGAATATACATGTACATTTGTAATATTGTTGGCAAACAGGTCTATGATTTGGTCTGTTGCATATGCGATACCTGCTTGTTTCATTGCGGCAGGGTCTGAGCCGAATTTATCCACGATGCTTTTGAATCGCTGAGGCATATGTGAACCTGAGAGATTTATAGCCCTTTCCACTTGTTTTGCGTTGGTTATGGGCATTATTCCGGCAACAATAGGAACAGTTATACCTGCTTCTCTTATTTTATACATGAAATTATAGAGAAGATTGTTGTCAAAGAACATTTGGGTTGTCAAAAATTCACAACCTGCGTCTACTTTTTCTTTTAGATATTTTATATCTTCTTTCTGATTTGCACTTTCGGGATGAATTTCAGGATAACAAGCGCCTCCTACGCAGAAATCAGCATCACTTTCCTTGAGTTCTCTTATAAGGTCGATTGCGTGGTGGTAATGCCATGAATCACGGTGAGACATATCCATGTTTTCCGGAATATCACCTCTCAGAGCCATGACATTTTTTATCCCGGCTTCTTTTATTTCATCTATTTTTTGCTTTACGGTTTCGTGGGTTGATGAAACACAAGTAAGGTGAGCCAGAGTTGACACACCGTATAAATCTTTTATATTCTTTGCTATATCTAATGTATATTTGCTTGTTCCGCCGCCTGCGCCGTAAGTAACGCTCATAAAGGCAGGCTTGAGTTTTGCGATTTCTTCTGTTGCGGCTTTTACGCTGTCAAAGGAAGAGTCTGCTTTTGGCGGAAAGACTTCAAAAGAAAGGGACAAGGTATCTTGTTTTAATAGGTTTATCAGTTTCATAGTATCACATTTCCTTTAAAAAAGTTATCAATAAATTATACTACGACGAGCCTGATATAACAAGTTTTAGAAATATTTTATATTTAAGAATGTTTAAAACGGGGTCGTACAGCAGGAGAGGAAATAGCGGTGTGGTGTGGCCGCTGTAGGAGAGAGACCTCTCCGTCTGCCATAAGTGCATACATTGTTTGTTTTCTGAAAAGTGTGTTGGAGGACTGTATACCTTAAGGCAGCTGCCGACCTCTTTAAATATATTATTGCTTATATTTGTGTAAACTGAGGGAAGTAAAGTTAGAAGAAATATGTAGAAAATAAGATGAGAATATGAAGAAGCGACCGGGTAGCTATGGGAGTTGATGGATTACAGCAATCTGAGGTGACCTGCTACAATACGGTCAATCTCATAATTTTGTGGCCAAATGAGGCAAATTCCTATCGCAAGGCCAACAATACTCTATTAAGAGACGGTCAAAATTTATTGCATTAGAAATTGTATTTATGCTCAATTTTTTCGCAATAAAAAATTGAGATAGCTGAAATTATTTTCAACCACCTCAATTTTTATTATAGGCCTAAGAATAGTTGATGCGATTTTAACCGCTTCTTAGTTAAATATTTTTAAAATTTACTTATTACATAGTCGGCAAATTCTTTGCATGTTGCACCATCTTTAAGCCCTGTGACAACAACTGCTTTTTCAGTGTCGCAGCATGTATGAAGAGCTGATTTGAGCTTGTCGGCAGGCTCTGCAAGACCTATATGTCTTAACATCATTTCAGCAGCTTTAAATATACTTGCCGGGTTGGCATAATCGCCAAGACCCTCTTCAATCATTCGAGGGGCGCTTCCATGGATAGCTTCAAACATTGCATAATTATCACCTATATTTGCACTTCCCGCAGTGCCGACACCACCTTGAATCTCGGCGGCCTCATCAGTTATGATATCGCCGTACAGGTTAGGAAGTACAAATACCTGAAATTTATTTCTGATAGACTTATTTACTAAGTTTGCAGTCATAATGTCTATGTACCAATCCTCAGCTGTGATACCGGGATATTCGGCAGCGATTTCGTTGCATATTTTGGAAAATTTACCATCGGTTTTTTTCATTATATTGGCTTTAGTTACTATAGCAACATTGTTTTTACCGTTATTTTTGGCATATTCAAATGCAGCTCTTGCTATTCTTTTAGTTCCGCAGTCTGTTGTTACTTTGAAGTCCATTGAGAGTATGTCCGGAATTTCTATACCCTTGCTGCCAAGAGTATACTCTCCCTCTGTATTTTCACGGTAGAACATCCAGTCTATACCTTCTTCCGGAACAGATACGGGACGGACATTGGCATAAAGGTCAAGTTCACGGCGCAAAGTAACATTTGCACTTTCCATTTTGCCACCCTTAGGTGTTGTGGTAGGGCCTTTTAGAATGACATCGCAAGACTTTATTTGAGCAAGGACATCATCGGGAACGGGTTGACCTTTTTCGATTCTGTTTTCGATAGTAAGTCCGTCAATCTCACGGAATTCTATTTTTCCTGCGGCAAGCTCTTCCGACAACAGTGCATTTAACAGGCGGCGAGCCTCGTTCATAATTATAGGACCTATTCCGTCTCCGCCGCACAGACCTACTGTTATTTTATCAAGCTTTTTAAAGTCTTTGGCAGATTGTGTGTTTGCCATCCTTTCAGCTCTTTCAATTTGTTCTCTTAATAATTTTTCAAACTGCTGAGAAGCACTTTTTATATAATTTTCCAAACCAATTACCTCCTTATAGGTTCCCCATGCCTACATATTTCAAAAGACCGCCGGCTTTAAGTATCGCCTTTTGTCTTTCGGTAAAGCTGCAAACCAATGGAATTTCCACTCCTGATGCATTGTTCTTTAATATAAGTTTTCCACTGTCAAGACCTGCATATATATTGTCTATGGACAGGTTATCATCTTGACTGAGCTTATCATAGTCGTCCGGATTTTCAAATGTAAGAGGAACGATTCCGGCATTTATTAAATTTGCAGCATGTATTCTTGCAAAACTCTTTGTAATAACAGCTCTGACACCAAGGTAAAGAGGAACAAGCGCCGCATGTTCTCTTGAAGATCCTTGACCATAGTTATTTCCGCCTACTATTATGCTTTCTCCTGCTGCCTTGGCTCTTTCAGGGAATGTCTTATCGCATACTCCGAAACAGTATTGAGACAGGTGAGGAATGTTTGATCTGTAAGGCAGTATTTTAGCCCCGGCCGGCATAATGTGGTCAGTAGTTATATTATCGCCCACTTTAAGTACAAGAGGTACATTGAGTGAATCGCCAAGTGGCTTACTGTCAGGGAAAGGCTTGATGTTTGGACCTCTTAAGATTTCTATATCTTTTGCATCTTCTATTGAAGCCGGAGGTATAACGGCACTGTCATCTATCTTGAATTTTTCAGGCATAGTTACCTTTGGCATAGTTCCAAGAAGCATAGGGTCTGTTATTTCGCCTGTAAGAGCAGCGGCTACTGCTGTTTCAGGTGAAACAAGGTATACTTGTCCATCTGCGGTGCCTGAGCGTCCTTCAAAGTTTCTGTTGAAAGTTCTGAGAGATACACCGCCTGAGTTAGGTGAAAATCCCATTCCTATGCAAGGTCCGCATGCACATTCCAAAACTCTTGCGCCGCTTGCAAGAATATCTGATAAAGCGCCACAGTCCGCAAGCATTGAAAGAACCTGTTTTGAACCAGGAGATATGGAAAGACTGACTTCCGGACGGATTGTTTTTCCCTTAAGTAATGCTGCGACTTTTAGCATATCCAAAAGTGAAGAGTTGGTACATGAGCCTATGCAGACCTGATCTACCTTTGTTCCCTTGAGGCTTGAAACCTCTACTACATTATCAGGACTATGAGGACATGCAATCATAGGATTTAGTGTTGAAAGATCTATGTCAATGATTTTGTCGTATACTGCGTCATCGTCACTTTTGAGTTCAACATAATCCTCTGCTCTGCCCTCGGCCTCTAAGAAAGCTTTTGTTATTTCATCTGAAGGGAATATTGAGGTTGTTGCGCCAAGTTCTGTTCCCATATTTGTAATAGTTGCTCTTTCAGGTACGGAAAGTGTCTTTACACCCTCGCCGCCCCACTCTATGATTGCTCCTACTCCGCCTTTTACAGACAGAATTCTTAAGATTTCAAGGCTCACATCTTTTGCTGTAACGAAATCACGGAGTTTTCCTGTAAGGTTTACTTTGTACATTTTCGGCATTGTAATATAATATGCACCGCCACCCATTGCTACTGCAACATCAAGTCCGCCGGCTCCCATAGCAAGCATTCCTATACCTCCGCCTGTAGGAGTGTGGCTATCTGATCCAATCAAAGTTTTTCCCGGTTTACCGAATCTTTCCAGATGAACCTGGTGACAGATTCCGTTACCCGGCCTTGAAAAGTACAGACCGTGTTTCTTTGCCATGGACTGTATAAAACGATGGTCGTCAGCGTTTTCAAAACCTGACTGTAAAGTGTTGTGGTCTATGTATGCTACCGAAAGCTCTGTGCGTACACGAGGTACTCCCATGGTTTCAAATTCCAAATATGCCATTGTACCGGTTGCGTCTTGTGTAAGAGTCTGGTCTATTTTGAGAGCGACTTCTTTTCCCGGAATCATTTCTCCGCTTACAAGATGTTCTTTAATTATTTTTTGTGCGATTGTTAAACCCATTATTTTGCCGTTCCTTTCTGTATGCTTTTACAAGCTGCATTTATATGCTTTGCAACAAGTTCTTCTGTTTTTTCCTGCTCCCTTGCTTTTAAAGCGTTGTAAATATCCACATGCTCGCAGATGGAGTAATGGCTTCTTCCTGTGTTGGTAAGAGAGTCTTTACGGTATTTCATCAGTTTGTGATGTATAGGAGACAGTATGGATTGGAATATCGAACTGCCTGATGCAGAATATATTATATCATGAAACTGAGTGTCCAGATTGCGAACTTTTTCTATATTTTGTTTTTCTTCATAAAATTCCTGCTGATCAAGAATATCTTTTAATCGTGCAAGGTCTTCTTCAGAGATGTTTGCCGCAGCCATTTTTGCAACTTTAGGTTCGAGAAATTTTTTGACTGTAAACATATCCATAACATCGTCATCTGTTATTCCCAAAACCACTGTACCTGAGGGGCTTATGCCTATCAGCCTGTCGTTTTCAAGACGAGCCATTGCTTCTCTTACAGGTGTTCTGCTGACGCCTAATTCTTCTGAAAGTTTTGATTCGCTGATTATTTCGCCTGTTTTGTAAACGCCGCTCAGAATGTTTTTTTCTATAGTCTGGTAAACTTGATTTGCCAGAGAAAGTGATTTATAGTCTATCATTTTTTTGAGAGCGCTCCTTTCGTCAGTTCTTCTATTTTGTATTCCATTTCCTGATTGGAAAGACTTGTGGTTCTTCCATCGGCATACATTTCGTCTACCCACTCTTTAAGTTCGACTACAAGAGGCGTTTCCTTGGTCATTTTGTTTTCGGAAAGTTCATAGTGTTCATTTATCCAGTAAGCGATTCCGGCAAGACCCGAAGTTTTGCTAACAGCGACTCCCGGAGTTCTGTTGAGTAGCTTCTTTGTGTTAAAAATATTGTAGATTTCTTCGTCTTTCATCAAACCGTCGGCATGTATTCCTGCTTTTGTGACATTGAAGTTTTCACCTACAAAAGGAGTCATAGGCGGTATCTCGTATCCCATTTCTTCTTTGAAATATCTTGCTATTTCTGTGATTGCAGTAGTATCCATTCCATCAAGGGAGCCTTTCAATGAAGCATATTCAAATACCATTGCCTCAAGAGGAACATTTCCTGTTCTTTCGCCGATTCCAAGCAGAGAACAGTTTACTGCCGAAGCTCCGTAAAGCCATGCAGCAGAGGCGTTAGCGACTGCTTTATAAAAGTCATTGTGACCATGCCACTCAAGCAGTTCGCTTGGCACTTCTGAGTAATGCTGTAGTCCGTACACAAGGCCGCCTACGCTTCTTGGCATGGCAACCTCAGGGTAAGGGACTCCGTATCCCATGGTATCGCATATCCTTATTTTTACAGGGATATTAGCCTCTTCTGAAAGATCCATTATTTCATTTACGAAAGGAACTACAAAACCATAGAAATCTGCTCTTGTTATATCTTCAAGATGACATCTTGGAACGAGACCTGCATTTAGGGCTTCCTTGATGGTTTCAAGATAATAATCGGCAGCCTGTCTTCTTGTCATGTTCATTTTTTTAAATATGTGATAATCACTGCAAGAAACAAGAATTCCGGTTTCCTTGATTTCAAGGTCTTTTACTAACTGAAAGTCCTCTTTTTTTGCTCGTATCCATGTTGTTATCTGCGGAAACTTCAGACCGAGTTCCATACACTTTGATATGGCTTCTCTGTCCTTTTTAGTATATATAAAAAATTCCGATTGACGGATTATACCGTAAGGACCGCTGAGCCTTGAAAGAAGTTTATATAAATCAACGATTTGTTTTACTGTATAAGGAGCCATTGACTGTTGTCCATCTCGAAAAGATGTATCTGTTATCCAGATATCCTCAGGCATATTCATAGGAACCCGTCTGTGGTTAAAAGCTATTTTGGGCACTTCTTCGTAGTTAAAAATATCCCGGAAAAGATTAGGTTCTTTTATGTCCTGCAAATTATACCTATATATAGACTGTTCCAGCAGGTTTGTTTTTTTGGAAAATTCCAGCATTTTTACCTCCTTATGTGTTTTTTAAGATATGATTTAAAATATCAAGGGTTATAGCTGTGTTTCTCTACACAACTATGCCTGTATACAAGTATACTCCTTGTGAAAAATGCTGTCAATACTGCCATAACGGTATATTTGGAGTAAATTTCGTATTTTTTGATTTTTGTATGGGTAAATATGTTGACGGTAGACTTTATTACAGTATACTTTTTATATAAGGAGATATGAGATGAATATAAAAGTTAATTATATTGAAAAAGGAACGGGGAAGCCGCTGATAATGCTTCATGGTAACGGGGGAAATTTAAAACATTTTAAAAATCAGATTGATTTCTTTTCAAAATATTACAGAGTCATAGCTTTAGATACTCGAGGTCATGGAAAAACACCGATGGGAGAGAAGCCGTTTACTATAGACCAATTCGCAGAAGATTTGAAAAATTTTATGGATGAAAAGAATATAGATAAAGCGTCGCTGATTGGGTTTTCTGATGGAGGAAACATAGCGATAACATTCGCTCTTAAGTATCAGAGCCGTATCGAAAAAATGATAGTCTGCGGAGCAAATATATATCCGGAGGGATTGAGGAAGTCAGCGCTTGGGGTAAGAGCAGCAGCTTATAAATTTCACCGGTTAATATGCAAAAACAGTAGGAGAACAAGACTTCTTGACTTGATAATAAATCAGCCACGGATAAGACCTGAAGAACTTGCCAATATAAAAGTGCCTGTTTTAATTATTGCAGGCACAAAAGACATGATTAGGGAAGAACATACAAGACTCATATACAAAAGTATACCTGATGCAAGGCTGACTTTTATAGACGGAGGTCATGGACTTCCCATTATGAAACCGAAAAAATTCAATACTGTTGTGTATAACTTTCTAATATCGTCATAAGTTGATGGTTTTCACTGCCTGGCATGAGTGAGATTGTATTACTAAGCAGATTAAGGCAGGCATTTTGTGTATTTTTTTCGCTAAAAGACTGTAGCAGCTCTTGGGTTTTAAATTTAAGTTGTACTGTATCGTTTTCTGTAAAGCCATATTCTGTTGTCTCTTGTTCGTTTGACGAGTCGATAAGGCAAAGAGGAGGCAAGACAACGCACCACCAGTTTTGCCCCCTTCCGCTGCCGATGGTAATTGTAAGTGATTCATAATTCCCCTCCGGAAAAAGAAGCTGTCCGTAGTATTTTGCGGGAATATGACGAACTCCAAAGGAAGCGGAAACTTCATAATTCATATTATTGGCATCTATAACTTCTTTTGACCATTTTTCTATCTTAGAGAGATTGTTTTCTATATATTGTTTAATAACGATTTGGTTGCTTTCCAAAGAATCTGCTGTGTTTTTTCCCGATAAGGATTCATCTTTTTTTAATTCTTCTGCAATTTCAGATTGTATATTACCAAGTACATAATCACGGACTTGTAGTTTAAGATTTTGGTCATTTGCAGAATCGCTGTTGGCTATTACATGAAATCTCGTTATCCCCGGATATTCGTTTACAAGGGCTGAAGAACCCACCGGCAGCAAACCGTTTTCTGAGGCTTGTGCATAATGATTTAAAAACGGCAATGAAATAAAAGCTATTGCCATCAAAATTATAAGTATTTTTTCAAAATGTTTATCCATAATGAACCTCCTGACACAGAGATTATGGACATTTTGAAAAAGTTTATACATGCGATTTGAAATTTATTAAGTTTAAAGAATTTAAAGCTTTTTAAGATTAGGGCGAATTTAAAAGCCCCGCCTATTGGAAGCGGAGCTTGGCTTAAATGAAAGTTATTTAAGTATCAGAAGTTTTTGATTTTCCGATAGTTCTTCCGTCTCAAGTTCGTTTATACTTTTTATAAGGTCGCAAGTAGTTTTGAAACGCTTGGCAATCTGCCACAGATTGTCGTTTTTTTTGCAGACATAGATGACCATAGGAGGTATTCTATTCCCCAAACTGCTCTCTTCAAAGGCAGGTTCTGTAAGAGTTTTAAACGGCGCAGGGCGCATGACTTCTGCAAAGACCATTACGGCAGCGTTGAATTCCAATTGCTTGTTGTTTATTTTTTCTGCCCATATATCTTTTATGTAGACTTTATGGTTGATGATTTCATTGCCGGTGAGTTGAGGCATAGTTACGGCCACCCTGTAAGGCAGAGATTCATTTACTGCGAATACCTGTCTTTCTTCGTTGCTGCATGAACATATCATTTTGACCGCAATATTCCCTTCTGTGATTATTTTTCCTTGCTCACAGTGGCTGTTTGCAGTTTCTGCTTCGGCAGCTGCATAGATTATGTTATCAATCTCGAAATTTTCCGGTGAGATGATTTCTCGTGACGAGGCTTCTGCCGATGTTGTACCGACAAATGATTGGCTGACTTTTTCCTCAAATTTGCAGACAAAGTCTTTATTACGATGATATCCGTCTACTATTATTTCCTTTTCAACATTTTTATAGAGTTCAATATATGTGAGAATTTCGCCCTCTACACGGAAAGCATCCTTTTCTTCTTCATCTTGAATAAGTTTTACACGCAGTTGGCTGTCATCGAAATTGACTGTGCAGCCTCTTTTTCCGTCGCTTTGCGAAATAGGTATGAACTGTGTAAATTCTATACGGTCTTGAAGCTGGTGCAGATTATCGACAGAACATTTACTGTCATCAGGCAGTTCGGAAGAAATTTCTTCTTTTGATGATGACATATAGAGCAGATTAACATAGACGAAACCGTTGATTACGATTTTGTCAGTTGAAATTTGTTTGTAATTTTCTACTATGGTTAAATCTTGCTTTATTATGGCTTCAGGTTTTGAATTATCTTTCGGGAAGATATTCTCGCTAATAGAAAGTGTGTCTTTTTTTCGCATAGATACACTTGAAATTTCAATGGTTTCCTTGAGAGATTGCAGGTCTTCGTCTATTAGACCCTCAAAGATGTCAACCTTTGAATCGCTGTATTCTTTTGCCATTATACTGAGGACTATTTTGACTCTGTACTTTCGTTCGTTGATAACCATATAGTCGATTTTTTCTATATTACAGTCAAGGATTACAGTAGCTCCCGGAGCCATTGATGTATGCCATCTGTCTTTGAATGGGACTCTTGACTGTACTGAAATTACAGGCAGGCTTTTTTCTGCTTTTTCCGGAACATACAGCATTTGAAGATCTATTTCTCCCGAAAGGTTTATTGAATCTTCCCCTTTTGTTATACTGTCAATTTGTCTGACAGTAAGGTGAGGTTTGCCGTTTATCATTAGAATTTCCTTTAAATCAGGTTTTGTATCGGGAACAAGAATGTCTTCCTCCAAAGTTATGGTTGTTTTTGGCTTTTCTGCTATGTTGGTTATTTGCACAGGAGAATAGATAGCCCCCTTGGTTATAGGTACGATTTTATTATCTTCTATTTCCTTGGCCAAAACCATGGCATAATCAGGAATTCCCTTTTCGTATGTCATAGCGTTTCCCCTTTCCACTCGTGGTCTTGTTAAAATGTATTCGGAAACAGGGAAATGTATGATAATAATCAGATAAGATTAAAAAATAAGCTGATGCTTATAGCATGCCGTATATCGGCAAGATAAACATCAGCAAAGTTTTGATATTTTATAGAGTTTTAAGTTTGTCGAGAATTATGTGAGCGGCCTTTTCTTTTGTCATCTTTTCAAGACTCTCAATGCCGTCTTTAGTTATGAGGGTTAATATATTGGTATCGGCTTTAAAACCTGCGCCCTCTGACGATAATGAGTTTGCACATATCATATCGCAATTTTTTGATTCTAATTTTTTGGATGAATTGGCAAGCAGATTTTCTGTCTCCATGGAAAATCCGCAGATTATCTGATTTGGACGCTTATTTTCTCCCAGCCATTTTAAGATATCTACTGTACGGGTCAGTTGGATTGCCATTTCACCATCAGCCTTTTTTATCTTATTGGAAGCCACAACTTTAGGTGTGTAATCTGAGACGGCAGCGGCTTTTATGATGATATCTTGGCTTTCTGCTGCTTTGGAAACGGCAGTAAACATATCATGAGCCGATTGCACCGGTACAGTGTTTACAAACATAGGTGGTTCTATATCCATATGACCACAGACGAGAGTTACAGAGGCACCTCTCAGCGAAGCGGCTTCTGCGATGGCACAGCCCATCTTGCCGCTGGAATGATTGGTTATGAATCTGACAGGGTCTATGGACTCTCTTGTAGCTCCTGCGGTGACAAGGATATTCTTGCCGGAGAGGTCTTTTTCAAAAGCAATTTCATGGAGAATGGTTTTAAACAGTATGCTTTCTTCAGGCATTCTTCCGTCTCCGCTGTCTCCGTTGGCAAGCATTCCGTGCTCCGGAGTCAATATTTCATATCCGAATTTTGCAAGGCGTGACAGGTTATCTTGAACAATAGGATTATGATACATGTTGTGATTCATAGCCGGTGCTACGATTTTTTTGCAAGGGCATGCCATTACAGTTGTTGTAAGCATATCGTCGGCTATTCCGCAGGCGATTTTGCCTATTACATTGGCAGAGGCCGGGGCAATCACTACGATGTCAGCTCGCTTTGCAAGGGCGACATGTTCAACGCTGTATTTGAAATTTCTGTCAAAAGTATCTATGAGACATTTGTTCCCTGTCAGAGATTCAAATGTAATGGGACTTATAAATTCTGTTGCGTTTTGGGTCATGATGACTTCTACATCAGCGCCTGCTTTTTTTAACATTCTGGCAAGGTTGGGAATCTTATAGGCGGCTATACTTCCCGAAACTGCCAAAACTACGGTTTTTCCTGATAACATATAATACCTCTTTTAAATTTTTTAAGTCTTTTGTAAACCGATACGGTTTTTATATAACATTTAATTATAACATGAAACTTGATATAAAGTAAAATTTTTCACATTTAATAGCCATTAACTCTCTGTTTTGAGAAGCCGTATATTTTTGGTAAGGGGCTCTGTTGAAATAACAAATAATTTTTGATATAATAATGAAAAATTTAAAGGACATTATCGACATGAAAAAATTATGTAAAGCGAAGCGTATGTTGACATTAAAGGCGAACAAGGCATGACAGTTCTTGAAGACACGCAAAAGGACGGAAACCGATACTATATGTATGAATTCGATGGTACTATGGGAACTGAAGATAATTTTGTTATGTGGATAGATGATTCCAATACGGGATTGATTATGGCAAGCCTTGCCGGAAGAGATAAGGCAAAAGAAGCTTTTGATATGCTTACAATAGAGAAAGAATAGACTTAAAATAAAATGATAAGTCAATTGATTTTCGGAGGAAAAAAATGATTTTAGCAGTAGATATAGGAAATACAAATATAGTATTAGGTTGTTTTGATGAGAATGATGTGCTGATATTCAGAGAAAGAATTTCAAGCAATCGTGTTGCTACAGATTTGGAGTATGCAGCTATGATTAAGACTGCTCTTGAAATGTACAATATAAGCCTTAAACAGATAAAGGGGGCAATTCTTTCTTCTGTAGTGCCTCCTATAACAGATACATTGAAGAGAGCCGTCGAGAAAATGACAGGAGTGAAAGTTAAGGTTATCGGACCGGGAATCAAAACAGGACTGAGCATAAAGATAGATAATCCGGCACAACTTGGAAGTGATCTTGTTGCAGATGCAGTGGGAGGAATTAACGAATATCCTTTGCCGCAAATCATCATAGATATGGGAACTGCCACGACATTTTCTGTAATTGATAAAAGCCGTTCATATGTGGGCGGAATGATAACAACAGGCATGGCTGTTTCAGCGGAAGCTCTGGCAAGAAATACATCACAACTGTCAAAGGTGGATTTTGAAAAGCCTAAGAAACTGATAGGTACAAATACAGTTGACTGTATCAAGAGCGGACTTATGTATACGACTGCATGCGGCATCGACGGTATGATTGAGCGTATAGAAGAGGAACTGGGCGAAAAGTGTACCGTTGTTGCTACAGGGGGACTTGCACCTATTGTAATGCCTTTATGTAAGCGAGATATAATCTTAGATGAAGACCTTATCCTTAAAGGATTGATGAAGGTTTATAAAAAGAATATTTGATACAAAAAACAAATTACCCCTGCCTATTGGCAGGGGTGTAATTTTGCTCTTATTAGTCTGCAACATAAGGAAGTAATGCAACTATTCTTGCTCTCTTTATAGCAGTTGTTACTTCTCTCTGGTGCATAGCGCAAGTTCCTGTGATTCTCTTAGGCAGGATCTTGCCTCTTTCGGTTACATATTTTTTCAGTTTTTCAACATCCTTGTAATCGATTACTTCAGTCTTATCGGCACAGAACTGACAAACTTTCTTTCTTCTCATGCCGCCGCGTCTCTTTTCCATGATTCATTATCTCCTTTCTTCTTAGAATGGAATGTCTTCGTCGATTGCAGAAAACCCTGACGGTGCGATATCGTCAGCCGGGCTCTGACCGAAACCTCCCTGTGAGCCGCCTCTTGCAAAACCGCCTTGAGATGCGCCCTGAGGTCTGTCGCCCCATTCTAAAAATTCTACTCTGTCTGCTACTACATCAGTCGTGTAAACTGTAGCTCCGTCCTTGTTGGTATAGCTGCCTGTTTGCAGTCTTCCCTGAATTCCGACCAGTCTGCCTTTCGCAAGATATTTTTCACAATTTTCTGCCTGTTTACCGAAAACTGTAACTCTTGGAAAATCAGTCTGTTTTTCGCCGCCCGCTCTTACCGGTCTGTCGATGGCTACCGTAAAGCTGGCAACTGCCATCTGTGTGCCGGAAGTGTAGCGAAGTTCGGGATCTCTTGTTAATCTTCCGATTAAAACAACACTGTTCATGCAAACACCTCGCTTACTGTGCGTCCTTGTTGATGATGATGTGTCTCATAACATTGTCAGAAATCTTAAGTCTTCTGTCAAGTTCCTTAGGTAATGTAGCGTTGCCCTTGAATTCAACTACTGCATAGTATCCTTCTTCTTTCTTATCGATAGGATAAGCAAGCTTTCTCATTCCCCAAACATCAACCTTTACGACTTCACCGTCAGCTGCAATGATGGACTGAACTGTTTCGACTGTCGCATCCTTTTTAGCTTCTTCTAAAGTAGGATCGATAACGAACATAACTTCATAGTTTCTCATTCTTTTCACCTCCCTATGGACTATATGGCGACAACTGTTTGCTGTCGCAGAGATTGCACGAAAAACTCATGCCTTATTATTATACTACAAAATATTGAAATTGCAAGGAAAAGTTTTATAATTCCTGTTCCATTCTGTATAAATCCGCTACGATAGGGCGAATATGAGACAGAGCTATATCTACTTGGTTTATTGTATTGTTAATTTTTGATTGTACAAGGTAATCAGCCAATAATCCGTCAAACAAAAAATCGGCAAATGTCAGGAAACTTCCTATATCAATTTGAAAGTTTAAGTGTCCTTGTACATCATTTAATTCTCTTTGAAAGTTCATGACCGCTGTTTTGGCCATGTTAAGCTGATTTGCAGCATTATTCATTTTCATATGCTTGCCCATTCCTCCGATAATATCAAGGCCAAGCATGTCTGCAAATCCAAACCCGGAAGCAGACTTTAAATCCTTTCTTGCTCTTTCAAGGTGGTCTATGGCTTGCTGACCTGCTTTCAAAGCTTCTTTAATTTCTTTTTGTTGTAAATTTCGATCAACTATCATGCTCGCCGTTCCTTTCTACAAAGCTCATTTCCACAAAATATCAGGGTATTCGCCTTTGTCTTTCATGGATTGAAGAGCAGATACAACACTGTCCTTATCTTCTTTGTATGTTACACCGTACCAACGATCCCTTGATTTAAGGACTTTTACTTCTGCTTTATCCTCCTGTATAAGCTGATCTACAACACCCGGAAGAAAATATTCGCCTTTCATAGGGTTTTCTTTTAAGGTTTTGTCTAAGAACGCAGGGAATCTGTCTTCCATTTCTTTCATCATTGATGAGGTGAAACCCCAGAAATTCATAGATACAATTGTTCCTTTCGAAAGCTGATTCCATGTACAGCCCTCGTCTTCGGTATAAACTATTTTGTCGCCTTGCCATTGTATTTTGGTACGCTCGGTAATTTCCAAAAGCATGTCCTTATCGGAGGTGCGGCAGACTCCTCTTGAAACATAGCCGTTTTCGGTCAGAGTATTTTCGATTGGATATCCTACCATACAGAATTGGTATTTGTCTGAGTCTTCTGTTTTGCTTAAAAAATCGTAAATGCTCTGGAAAGCTCCGGGACCGTAGTAATCATCAGCGTTGATTACCGCAATAGGTCCGTCGGTAAGTTTTCTTGCAGATAGTACGGCATGAGCAGTGCCCCATGGTTTTTCTCTGCCGGTTGGAACAGCATAACCGTCAGGAAGGTCGTCAAGACTCTGGAAAGCATAATCAACAGATATATGTTTTCCCGCACGCTGATCTACAAGACTGCGAAAGGCATCTTCGTTTTCTTTTTTTATTATGAAAATAACTTTCTTGAAGCCGGCCATTACGGCATCGTAAAGGGAAAAATCAAGGATTATTTCGCCTTTGTCGCTCACAGGCTCGATTTGTTTAAGTCCGCCGAATCGGCTTCCCATTCCTGCTGCCATTATAACTAAAGTAGGTTCTTTCATTTGTGAGTACGCTCCTAAAATTTCTTTAATTATATTTTATAACAACTTTACCCATATCGCAAGTTTATGTATAATGTAATTATATTATGGAAAAGAGGCGAAATATATGATAAAAGATATGGACATGTGTGAGCGAGATGCAGTGCTTGCTGTAGCAGATAAGATGGTAACTGCGGCAAAAACTGCACCTAAGGCCAGTGGGCAGGATAGCATTGTGGCGGCTGTTGTTACAGGCGAGGACAAAGACAGGTTGGCGGAAGCCATGAGAGAAATCGGCAAAAGAGAAGACAAGGAATTCTGCATAAGGGACGCAGGAAATGTGGATAATAGTATATGTGTTGTACTGATAGCATGTAAGGAAAGACCTTACGGTCTTAAGGGCTGTGGTCTTTGCGGATTCGAGAATTGTGCGGAAATGAAGAAAGCAAACGCAGTTTGCGCTTTTAATCTTTCGGATCTTGGCATTGCTGTAGGGTCGGCAGTTTCCCTTGCCGCCGACAACAGAGTTGACAATAGAGTTATGTATTCTGCCGGCCGTGGAGCTATGGAACTTGAAATGTTACCGGGCAATGTAAGAATATGTTACGGAATTCCTTTAAATGCTACATCAAAGAGTATATTTTTTGATAGGAATCCGGGAGCGGTATTGTTTTAGAGATAAAGGAAAAACCCCGTCTGTATGGACAGACGGGGTTTGGCCTATAGGACAAAAAGAGTTGGTGGTACCCTAGTCCCAATAACTAGGGTACT
>CAJMLH010000029.1 GCA_905214195.1 uncultured bacterium | reverse complement strand
GTTCGAACCCTGGACACCCTGATTAAGAGTCAGGTGCTCTGCCAGCTGAGCTAAAGATGCAAATATCAATGTCGCAATTAACACAGGAGTTATAATAGCATTTTTTTCGATCATTGTCAATGATTTTTTTGAAAAAACCAAATGAAAAGTTTTGTGACATAGCCGAAACTTTTCATAGAAATTACCTATAATAAGTTTTAGCCTTAGTGAACAAAATAAACTATAAAGGAGGGGATTGAAAATGAAATCAAAGAATGAAAACAGAAATGAGAGAAACTCTAAGAACCAGAAGAACCAGAAAAATGAAAAGAGCCAGAATAATAATTTTAGCGAAAGCACAAGATAGTCTTGTTTGAACAATGAAAAAAGAAGAAAAGAGCAGATGTAAAACTGCTCTTTTTTCTTTGCAATCCTAAAGCATTTGTTATATAATAATAGGAACTATAAATACAGGAGAGAAAGTTATGGGCGAAAGTATCGGCAAGATAACAGAAGCAGTTATGCAGTTTTGTCGTGAAAATATGAATATTCTTATGATATCGGGCGCCGTATTGATTTTGCTCATAATAATCATAGCAGTAGTATTATCTGCACGCAAAGATGACGATGGTGATGACCTGAATTTTGATGAGAAAGAATTTATAAAAGAGCAAAATAAAGAAACAAAAGAGGAAACATCGGAGGCAAATCAGCCGGATACAAAGATGGCTGTATTCAGAGAAGGAGTAGAGTCATTACTTGAAGAAATAGCAGGGCTTCCGGTGCAGACCTTAAAAGAAATAGAAATAAAAATACAAGGGGCGGAAGTCAAAATAAAATATGCTGCGGCCGAGGACAAGCCCGGTGATGAACAGGATAAAACTTTTATTTTAAAAGAAGACTTCAAACCACCGCAGCCTCAAAAGTCAAAAGACACTTTGTATAATCTGAGCATTGAAGACATAACAAAGGAAATCGAAAGAGCCAAAGCGGAGCATTTAGATAAGACAACAGACGGAAAAGAGCCGTTTTTATCTGAAACACAAACAGAGACTTGTCAAGAACAATCATCTAAACTTTCGGATGACACTATTGGACATGAACAGTGTGAATGTGAAAAATCCGGATGTGAAGATGTATGTGATACAACAGTGAGGAAATTCGGGCCGGACAATATAGATACAACACGGTCGGGAAGAGTTTTTACGGAAGAAGAATTAAAAGAAAAAATAAGAGACTGATAAAGAAGCCATATAACAATACGGAGGTAGATAATGTTTTGCACTAAATGCGGAAATTTGTTACATGATGGAGATAGATTTTGTGCACATTGCGGCGCTAAAGTCAGAGAAGAAGTTAGAAGAGATATTAGGCAGACTCCTAAATATGAGGAGGTTGTGTTTAATCCGCCGTTTAGGGAAGAAGCGGAAAAACGAACCCGCCGTATTGCAGAAGAAAGTCCATACAGCACAGAGCCTAAGAGAGAAGCAGTCCATTTCGACTGGAATCTTGATGGTTTTCCCGGCAGAGACGAAAAAAAAGAAGACGATTTTGAACTCAATTGGGACGAAGTGATAGAAAGGCGGCGTGACTCAAGGCCGATTAAAGTTGAAAAAATAATTCCGGAAGAAATGGATAAAAAGGCTGATATGTCAGCTCCTACAAAGTTTGGAGAGGTGAAAGCACCATCTGAATTTACAGAATCGACATATGATTCGGAAATTGAACCTAAAGAAGAGATTCTTTCCATAGCGGCTCTTGAGAGAGAGCTTTTTGGTGCTGATGCTATGGATGAGCCTAAAAAGGATGATAAAGGCGCAACTATACAATACAGCCGCAGCAGTTTTCCGAAAGATGAACAATTCTATACATATAATGCTAAAAGAGATGCATTCCAGGAACTTCTTGACAAGGAAAAACAGCGCATAGAGGAGATGGAAATTCGCAGAAAAAGTGAATGGGATGAAATCGCTCCAAAGACAGCACCTCCTGGAGAAGTGAAAAAGACGCCAAAGTTTGAAGAAGTTTTTGTAGAACCGGAACTGCCGCTTGTTCCCCCGGTGAAAGAAGTAGCTGTTGTAATACCGCCGCTGACTGCAACCGTGATGGCATACGATGAAGCAGACGATAAAGTTGTTTTGGAAAATCCGGAAGCCGATGAAAAGGGAACATTGGCTGAAGATGAAAAAACCAAGCTGTCATCAGAAACAGCAGAGACTGTTGCACTTGCAGCCGCAGCCGCAGGTATGGCAGAGGCGGTGTCGGCAGTGTCAAATGAAGAGAATTTGGCACAGGAAAATACCAAAACCGAACAAGATGATACAGAAGCAAATGCCGAAACTTCTGAAGAAAAGGAGGAATCTGTGCCTCCCTTTCAAGAGGAAAAAACAAAGCTCAGATACTCGGATATTTTCCCTGTTGATGCCTTTGACGATAGCGGCAGTGACGGCGACAATGATGTGGCTGATGCCAAAAAGAAAATAATCCCTCTGATAGATGACGAAGACGACGAGGAAGAATATAAAGGAAATAAAGTAGTAAAAACACTGATTATAATATTGGCGATAATCGTAGCTGTGGAATTGGTTATAATAGGATTCAAGACATTCGCTCCTGACAGTGGTTTTTCTAAAGGTGTGGATGGACTGATGAAAAAAGTTACATCAATTTTCGATAAAGACGATAATGGTTCAAAAGCAGAGCCTGAGAAAGAAAGCAGCGATGCATATATGTATCAATATGTAAATGAGCTTAGAGGCAGCGGAGCAAATATCGGCAATATATCGTATAATTCCGATTTGTATTATGATTTGAAAAAATCATATGCTTTTGAACAGATAGGACAGACCGGTGATTTCAAAAATGGCACTGTTGAAGAATCCGAAGACGGCGAAGAAGAAACCTACGGCAGGAGCATAGTAGAAGCAGTAATAGGGTATTACAACGGTTGGCAGGAAAGAAACGATGACACTGAGCTGGTGGGAATAAATAGCCTTGAAATAGGTGAAATAAGAAGCGGAAACGGCGAATATTTCGTATTAAACAAGGTTACTTATGCAAAAGCAGACGGTAATACAGCTGTTGCTTACCAAACTGTTCGTTTGGTAAATTCGGCTGATGGTATAATCGTAGATGAAATGAAGGAGGAAAGTGTATAATGGGAAAAGGACAAAAAAGACTTAGCTTTGTATTACTTGTTATAGTCTTGATAGTCGTGCTGTTTGTAAGCCTTATAGGTTTTATAGCCGACTTCCTTTGGTTTAAAGAAATGGGGTATTTATCCGTATTCTTTAAGAAAATGGTGACGCAGCTTACTGTGGGTATTCCTACATTTATAATTGTCACTGGGCTTGTATATGTATATCTTAACAAGCTCAAAAAAGGTTACTTCTCGAAGATTGCATCTTCTGAAGAAACCAATTTAAAGAAACTGAAAAAAACCACGCTGGTATTATCAGCTGTTTTCGGTCTCTTTGCCACAATAATGGCGATAATGGATCTTTGGTTTGAAATATTGAAATTTGCCAATAGTACATCGTTTGACCTTAAAGATCCTCTGTTCAATATGGATATATCGTTCTATATATTCAAGTTGGATTTCTTGTCACAGTTAAACGATATACTTATCGGGATTATTATAGGCTTTATACTTTTGACAGTTATCTACTACATTATATTGATGACAGTCAGAACGCCTGATGTTTTCAAAGAGGAAGTTCCACCTGATGCTGAGTTTGCAGATGGGGAAGGCGAAAGATACTCAGGCAGTGATAATCCTTTCGCAAACGGAAACAGAAGAACAAGCGACGCAAATGAATTTTTCGGTAAATTCAGCGAAGCCTTTACCGGCAAGAAGTTCCAGGCAAAACCTGTAAGGCCTCAAAAACAATTTGATGACAATAACTTTAAGCAGCTTATGCAGATCGCATCAGGCAAGTTATCCGTTTTGGGCTTTATATTCTTTATAATGCTTGGTACAAGCTTCTTCCTGCAACAGTTTGATTTGCTCCATACTCATACAGGAGCCGTATATGGTGCAGGTTTTACCGATGTAACGGTGACTTTGTGGAAACTTAGAATTCTTTGTGTACTGTCTGTGCTGTCAGCAATAATGTTTGTTGTGCACATGAAGAAAAAGGCATACAAAAAGCTGTTGACCATTCCGGTGGTAATGATAGCCGTAGGTCTTATCGGAACGGGAGCAGGACTCTTTATACAGAACTTCATTGTTTCTCCTGACGAACTGAACAAGGAAAGAGAATATCTGGAGAGAAACATTGAGTATACGCAGCATGCTTACCAACTGGATGATGTAACTACCACATCCTTTGCTGCCGATAATACTCTTACAGGAAGCGATATAGCTGCCAACTCAGAGACGATAAGCAATATTCGTATAAACGATTTCGACCCTGCGCAGCAATTTTACAATCAGACACAAAGTATCCGTCAATACTACACTTTCAATGATGTAGACAATGACAGATATATGATAGACGGAAAATATACTCAGACATATCTTGCTACAAGAGAAATAGATGAGACAAAGATAAGCGATTCATGGCTTAACAGACATCTGAAATATACTCACGGATACGGTATTACTATGTCCAGAGTAGATAAGGTAACATCCAGCGGACAGCCTGATGTGCTTATCGGTAATATTCCGCCGGAATCATCTGTAGAAGACATTCAGATTAAAAGACCTGAAATATATTTTGGAGAGCTTTCCAATGAGTATGTTATAGTAGGAACAAATGAGGATGAGTTTGACTATCCTTCGGGAGAAAGCAATGAATACACTCGTTACGAGGGTGATGCGGGAATCAAAATGAACTTCTTTAACCGCCTTGTATTTGCAGTTAAGGAGGGAAGTGTCAAGCTTCTTGTTTCTTCCAATATAGACAGTGACTCTAAGATAATCATTCACAGAAATGTAATGGACAGAGTAAAGACAATAATGCCATATCTGTCATATGAAGAAGACCCGTATATGGTAACTGCCGACGGAAAACTTTACTGGATGGTTGATGCGTATACTACAAGTTCAAATTATCCTTATTCTCAGCCATGGGAAAATGATAACAATACCAACTATATCAGAAACTCTGTAAAAGTAGTTGTAGACGCATATAACGGAGATGTAAGCTTCTATGTGGTAGATGATGAAGATCCTATTGCGGCTACCTATGCAAAGATATATCCTAAACTGTTTAAGGATATGGACGAAATGCCGGAGGGACTGAAAGCACATATTCGTTATCCGAACAAATTATTGCAGATACAGGCAAATATCTTTGCGAGATACCATATGGAAGACATAGGCGTGTTCTATCTGAACGAAGACCAGTGGGATATAGCTTATGAGATATATGGAACTGAGCAGATGCAGATGACTCCGACATATTACATTGCTAAGCTTCCGGGAGAAGAGAAAGCAGAGTTCTTTAACTCAATTCCGTTTACTCCTAAGAGCAAAAAGAATATGACGGCGCTGATGGTTGCTCGAAACGACGGTGATCATTACGGAGAATTGGTATTATATCAATTCCCTAAGAGCAAGACGATTTACGGACCTGAACAGGTAGAGGCTCAGATTGACCAAAATACCGAAATATCAAAAGAATTTTCACTTTGGAATTCTTCGGGAACTACCTACAGAAGAGGAAATATGTTTGTAATACCAATAAACTCCTCAATTCTTTATGTAGAACCTGTATATCTGGAAGCAACAAATTCAAGTATTCCGGAAGTAAAGAGAATAATAGTTGCATATAACGATAAAATTGCATATGAAGAAACTTTAGCTGAGTGTCTTGTTTCGCTGTTTGGCGATGAGGCGGCATCAGGTATAGATTCGGTTGGAGGTTCTGTAGGCGGTCAGACAGATGGTAACGGTGGAGAGACAACGGCACCTGAAGCTGAACTCAGTCAGACAGAGCTTATCCAGAAAGCAGCTTCGGCATATGATAATGCTCAGGCAGCTCTGAAAGATGGCGATTGGGCATCTTACGGAGAATATATGGAAGAACTTGAAGAAGCTTTGAATAAGCTTGCAGCATAAGACTAATGTGATGCCGGCCGCAAAGCGGCCGGCATTAAAAAAATAAATTTTAATTGCGTGGAGGTAAAATATGCTGGAATTTGATTTTGAACGCATGCTGTTCAAAATTCCGCCGGAAAAACATGACAAAGAATCTTTGACGGCGATATTGACAAAACACCCTGAAGTGGAATTTGTTTCTTTTGTGGGACTTGATATTGCAGGCAACGATACAGATGAAAGAATTCCTGTGAAAATGTTCCTAAATGATATGGACGATATGCTCGAACATGGCGTTCAGACAGATGGATCCAGCGTGCATTTGCCTAAAATTACTTCGTTGAATAATGCTAAGGTAGACATGATACCTGATGCAAGCGTAAATTGGTATGTAGATTACAATTTTGACAATATTAACGGCAAACTTGATCTTCCTGTTGGAACGCTGCGAATTCCTTCGTTCCTTGTACATAACGAGAGAGCCCAAGTCGGTTCAAGGTCGATACTGAAGCAGACGATGTCAAAGTTTAAAGAAGACTTAATGAAGCTTCTTTACGAGAATCCTTATGTATTTGAGTATATCGACGGTGCAGACAGTGCAGATGATATAGAGGAAATCAAGGTTACAAGTGCTACTGAACTTGAATTCTGGGTAAGAACTCCTGAAGACAAAGCTGACAAGGAACAGCTTTCCACTTCGCAAGAATTAAAAGAGCAATATTGGAAGAGAACTTATGGACCGGTAAGAACTGCTCTTGAAAAATCCCTTGAAATTCTTGACTATTATGGTTTTGAAATGGAAATGGGACATAAAGAAGTAGGCGGAGTAAAGTCGAGACTCACTCGCTCAGGCGCCCATGACCATATTATGGAGCAGCTGGAAATAGACTGGAAGTATTCTGATGCTATGCAGGCTGCCGATAATGAAAAGCAAGTAAAATATGTCGTAAGAGATATCTTTAATCAATTCGGTCTTGTGACAACATTTATGGCTAAGCCTGTTGAGGGCGTTGCAGGAAGCGGAGAACATACTCACTTGGGCGTTTCTGCAAAACTTAAAAACGGAAAGATTATAAATCTTTTCTCCGCAGCAGATCCTACGGCAGACTTCTTGAACCCTGTGGGCTTTGGTGCGCTTATGGGGATTTTAAAGAATTATGAAGCTATAAACCCATTTGTCAGCCCGACTATAGATGCACTTAACAGACAGAAGCCGGGTTATGAAGCACCTGTCTGCGTTGCAACTTCATTGGGACATAGTACCACTGATCCGTCAAGAAACAGAACTATTCTGGTTGGATTGGTAAGAGACAGAAATAAGACTTTGGCTACAAGGTTTGAGCTTCGTTCACCTCATCCTAAGTCAAATACATATTTGGTGCTGGCAAGCAGTTACATGGCAATGCTTGATGGAATAAATAAAGTTTTATCGGAACAAAAGACTCCGAAAGAATTGGAAAAATCCATTTCAAAAAAGCGTGGCGAAGAGGACTTTTATCTTGAGAAAGACAGAGAGTACAGAAGCGAACTGAATATATTCAAAGACTATACCGAAGAGGAAAGAAACTCCTTGTTCGGAACAGCGCCTAAAACCGTATGGGAGAATATTCAAGGTTTTTATCAGTACCCTGATAAGACGGAAGCTATTTCCGGAGGCGGGGTTATTCCGCATATCGCTATAGAGTCTTTCGCCGCTTATGCCATAAATCAATGGAAAAAGGAACTCCATGACAGGATAATTCCTGACTATATGAGAGATATAAGAGAATACAAGATGATGCACGGCAGCGATGCCACCGACTATGACTTGGCAAACTGGGAAGAAATTAACCAAATGAGATATTCCATAGCCAAGGACAGTCTGTCAAGCAAGGGTTTACTTACAAGAACCAAGGAAGCTTTGGACAACGGTGAGTACCAGCTGGCATCTGATTTACAGATAGAACTTCAGGGCAAAATGAGTGTCCTTAGAAAACTTTATACAAGATACAGGAAGAACCTGTTGTAGGAGGAAAGCTATGTTAGACATTAAAAGAATCAGAGAAGACTACGATAATGTAAAAGCCGCAGTCGAAAAGAGATGCAAAGGAGATTTCGGCCTTTCCCGAGTGCCTGAATTGGATGCTAAGAGAAGAGAAATTCTTCTTGAAGTGGAACAGATGAAAAATCGTCAGAATACTGTTTCAAAAGAGATTCCGAAACTGAAGAAAGCAGGTGAAGATACAACTGCTATTATGGCTGAGATGAAAGAACTGTCTACCGCCATAAAGGAATTTGACAATCAGCTGAGCGCAATAGAAAAGGAACTTAGGGATACTTTGCTTGGAATACCTAATACTCCGTATAAAGATGTTCAGGTTGGAGAAGATGACAGCGATAATGTTGAAATGAGAAAGTTCAAAGAACCGAAAGATTTCGGCTTTGAACCAAAAGCACACTGGGATATAGGTACAGACCTTGATATTTTGGATTTTGACAGGGCTGCCAAGATTTCCGGCGCAAGATTCACAGTTTACAAGGGTCTTGGAGCAAGATTGGAAAGAGCTGTTATATCATTCATGCTTGATCTTCATACAATTGATCAGGATTATGTGGAAATACTTCCGCCTTTCATGGTAAACAGAGCAGCCATGACCGGAACAGGTCAGCTTCCTAAATTTGAAGAAGATATGTTCTATGTACCGCAAAAGGATTTCTTCTTGATACCTACGGCAGAAGTGCCTGTAACTAACCTTAGAGCTCAGGAAATTATGCCTGAAGCAGAGCTTCCTGTATATTATACTGCATACACTCCTTGCTTCCGTGCAGAGGCAGGTTCAGCAGGCAGAGATACAAGAGGTCTTATAAGACAGCATCAGTTTAATAAGGTTGAACTTGTTAAATTTGTTAAACCGGACACTTCATATGACGAACTTGAAAAACTGACAGCAGATGCAGAAGCGGTGCTTCAGATTCTTGACATCCCATACAGAGTTGTGAGATTAAGCTCCGGAGATTTGGGATTCTCATCAGCTATGACTTACGATATAGAGGTGTGGATGCCAAGCTACGGAAGATATGTTGAAATATCTTCTTGCAGTAACTTTGAAGATTATCAGGCAAGAAGAGCTAATATCAGATACAGAAATGAAGAAACCGGTAAGGCTGAGTTTGTACACACTCTTAACGGTTCAGGTCTTGCAGTTGGAAGAACAGTGGCTGCCATTTTAGAAAATTATCAGCAGGCTGACGGAAGCGTAGTTGTTCCTGAGGCTCTTAGAAAATACATGGGCTGTGATGTAATAAAATAATCATGGAAATAAGAGAAAATTTATTGTTTGGCGGAATCAGCCAGGAAAGTATAGACAGAATACTGATTTGCTCTAAAAGTAAGATAAAGAAGTATGAACAAGGGGAAAAGATTTTCATGCAGGGAGACGAACCTGTAAAATTGTTCGTTCTTCTTAAAGGAAGAGTGAAACTTGTAAAGAATCTATTTTCGGGCAAACAGCATTTTCTTGATGAAGTAAGCGAAGGAAGCATTTTCGGAGAAAATTGCTTCATGGGAGAAAAAAGCTGCTACGGCTATGATGCAGAGTCCGCAGGCGATACTGAAATTCTTGAAATACCATGGCAATATTTTCATTGTTTTTGTGATCATTCCTGCGCTCATCATCAACAGCTTATCAGAAATATGCTTGGCATATTGTCGGGTAAAGAAATACAGGCGATGAAAAAAATAAGCATGGTAACGCCCACTTCGCTAAAAGAGCGTATTGCAAACTGGCTTCTTGATTGTCTTGAAACAGATGGCGGCGGTGGAGATACGGTGTATTTGAGAATGGACAGAGAAGAGCTGGCTGAGTTCTTGGGAGTGGCAAGACCATCGCTGTCAAGAGCTTTGATGAAGCTTAAGGAAGATGGTGTTATCGATGTTGAAAAGAACAGGATTACTGTTTTGGACAGATGTGCATTGGAAGAGATAGCTAATTGATAAAATAAATGAAAACGGACTGCTTGAAGAGGCTGCGGTGCTTGCGTGAGCTTTGTTCGAGCAGTCTTTTTATTTTGCGTAAAATGTTGAGGCGGCACTTATGCTCAGTTTTTCGCAACAAAAAATCGAAATTACCGAAACCTTTTCAGCCATATCAACATTTGTTACAGAACCCTTTTTGCAAAAAACAAAAAAATGAAAATTTTGTTAAAATGCGTAACCATGGTTACATACTTCCGGTGTTTTTTGGGCTAATATATAGCCATAGAATGAAAGGAGGATAACTATGTTATTTCAGACTTCAAAAGAGCACGAGCAGTTGCGTGCGCAGATTAGAGAGTGGGTGGAAAGAGAAATTAAGCCGATAGCTTTTTCTCTTGATAAAAATAATGAATTTCCCGAAGAACAGATAAAAGACTTCGGTAAAAGGGGGTTCATGGGACTTCCTTATCCTAAAGAATACGGCGGTGCCGGAAAGGATATATTAAGTTATGCTATTGCGGTAGAAGAGCTTTCGAGAGTTGATGGCGGTACAGGAGTAATACTGTCTGCCCATGTATCTCTGGGAGCATATCCTATCTTTGCATACGGAACAGAAGAACAGAAGCAAAAATATCTTGTGCCGTTAGCAAAAGGAGAAAAAATAGGAGCTTTCGGCCTTACTGAGCCTAATGCGGGTTCTGACGCAGGCGGAACTGAAACTACAGCCGAACTGGTAGGTGATTATTATATTCTTAATGGCGAAAAGATATTTATAACCAACGGTGAAAAAGCAGATACATATATTATCTTTGCAGTTACAACACCGGGAATCGGAACGAAAGGTATAAGTGCTTTCATAGTTGAGAAGGGATGGGAAGGATTTACTTTCGGAGATCACTATGACAAGATGGGAATTCGCTCATCAGCAACGGCACAACTCCTTTTTAACAATGTGAAAATCCCAAAAGAGAACCTACTTGGAAAAGAAGGTCAGGGATTTAAAATAGCAATGTCTACCTTAGACGGCGGTCGTATAGGTATTGCTTCGCAGGCTTTGGGTATTGCCCAAGGGGCATACGAGGCTGCCGTAGAGTACGCTAAGGAAAGAGAACAATTTGGAGCGCCTATAGCTCAATTACAGGCAATCCAGTTCAAAATTGCCGAAATGGCAACAAAGATAAGAGCAGCAAGATTCATGGTATACAGTGCGGCGGAACTGAAAGAAAATCATCAGCCGTATGGAATGGAATCTGCTATGGCTAAGAAATACGCTTCGGACATATGTCTTGAAGTCGTAAACGACGCACTTCAAACATTCGGAGGAAATGGGTACCTTAAGGGAATGGAAGTCGAGAGATTTTACAGAGATGCAAAAATCTGCACAATATACGAAGGAACCAATGAAATCCAGAGTGTTGTAATAGCGTCTCATATTTTAGGGAAAGCCGCTAAGGCAGCACCTGCTGTAAAGGCAGTAAGCAATAAACTGCCTATTACCGGAGCAAGAAAAAGAATGATTATCAAGGATGGAACTGCGGAAGAAAAGGTAAAGCAATTGGTGGATGCTCTCCAAACCGCAGGGTACGATTTTTCGGTAGGTATTGACATAGACACGCCGATAATCGAAGCAGAACGAGTAGTGAGTGCCGGTAAGGGAGTTGGCTCCAAGGAAAACATGGAGCTTATAAAACGCCTGGCAAAAGCAGCAGGTGCAGCTTTGGGCTCTTCCAGGCCTGTAGCGGAACAACTGATGTATGTACCGCTTAACAGATATGTTGGAATGAGCGGACAGAAATTTTCGGGCAACCTTTATATAGCTTGCGGAATTTCAGGAGCGAGCCAGCATCTTAAAGGAATAAAAGATGCTTCTACAATAGTAGCAATCAATACTAACGCAAACGCCCCTATATTTAAAAATGCAGATTACGGAATAGTAGGGGACTTGAATGAAATAATACCTGCCCTTATTGAGGCACTTGGAGGCGACGCACCTAAAAAACCGGCGCCGCCTATGGTAAAGATGAAAAGACAGACAGCCGAAGAACCATCTCCTGAACCTGTGGGAAGATATGTATGTTTAGGCTGTGGATACGAATATATACCTGAACTTGGCGATGAAGAAGGAGAAATTGCACCGGGAACACGCTTTAAGGAGCTTCCTGAAGATTGGGTTTGCCCGGAATGCAGCGAAGAAAAAACCAACTTTATTCCATCGTCAAAGGAATCTTAATGAAAGGAGAAGCAGAAAATGAGCAGTGTAAGAAAAGTAACTGAAGACCTGTATTGGGTGGGAGTTAATGACAAGCGCCTGCATCTCTTTGAGAATATTCACCCTATTCCAAGAGGAGTATCATATAACGCATATCTTCTTATGGATGAAAAAACAGTGCTGTTTGATACTGTAGACTGGTCGGGATGCAGAGAATTTCTTGAAAATATAGAAGAAGTTCTTGACGGAAGAACTCTCGACTACCTGATTGTAAATCATATGGAGCCTGACCATGCGGCTTCACTGGAAGAGGTTCTTATCAGGTATCCGGAGTGTAAAGTAATCAGCAATGAAAAGTCGTTCATGTTTATGCATCAGTTTGGTTTTAATGTCGATGACCGTAAGGAAGAAGTGAAAGAGGGCGATACTAAGAGTTTCGGAAAGCATGAGGTGGTTTTCGTTGCGGCGCCTATGGTTCACTGGCCTGAGGCTATGGTGACATTTGATACTACCAATGGAGTCTTGTTCTCTGCCGATGCCTTTGGTACATTCGGTTCTCTGGATGGTAAATTGTTTGCAGATGAAGTTGATTTTGACAGAGATTGGATTGATGATGCAAGAAGATATTTCTGCAATATAGTAGGTAAATACGGGCCATTTGTTCAGCATTTGCTGCAAAAGGCGTCAACCGTTCCAATTACTACATTCTGTCCGCTTCATGGACCGGTGTGGCGCAAAGACTTGGAATATTATATAGATAAACATGACAAGTGGAGCAGATATGAACCGGAAGAAAAGGGCGTGCTTGTAGTTTACGCTTCAATGTATGGAAATACCGAAAAAGCGGCACAGTCGCTGGCATCTGCTCTTTGCGAAAAGGGAATGACAAATGTTGCGGTATACGATATATCCAACACAGATGTTTCCTACATAGTTGCAGAAGCATTCAAATACAGCCATATCGTTTTGGCTTCGGTGACATATAACCTTAACATTTATCCTAAGATGTATGATTTCCTTCATCATCTTAAGATGCTCAATTTCCAAAAGAGAACTTTCGGAATAATTGAGAATGGAACATGGGCTATAAAGTCCGGTTCTCTTATGAAAGATTTTATCGATGAAAATTTCAGAGAGAGCCTCGTTTTGGGAAGTCAAGTTTCCGTAAACTCTTCTCCTAATGAATCCAATGCAAAGGAAATAGACAATCTTGCGGATTCGTTAATAGAGTCGATGAAAAAGTAAATAGTATAATCTATAATAAAAACCTTCGCCATAAAGACGAAGGTTTTTGTTATTTGCAGAAACCTTGGAGAAAGAGAGGGAGCATAATTGAAGAGTATTGACAGAGCGAGTAGTTGCCGTTGCATAAGCACCAGTCGTACATGAGACCTCGTTCAAAAACGGCATAAGCTTTTGTTATGTCATTGATTGAAAGGTCGTCTCTGAAATATCCCCCTTGCTGTCCTTCTATCGTTATTTGTCTAAGCAGCTTGTAGTATGTGCGACTCGGCTCAAGCATATGGCGCTCACCTTTTGTAACAAGCTGGGTTGAAAAAAGCCGAGCTAAGAGAGATACGGAGACCGTGTTTTCTATCATTATAAAAAGTTCACGGTTGATAAAAATAAGTTTTTGGAGCGGAGAAAGTGTCGGGTCCATTGTTTCTATCAGTTCTTCGTATTTTTCATCAAATAAGTATGAAAGTGATGTCAAAAGGGTATCTTTTCCATCAAAGTAATGATAGAATGAACCTTTTGAAGTGCCGGATGCTTCCACGATTTCATCTATAGTCGTGTCATCGTATCCTTGCTGGTAAAAAAGCTGCCATGCGGCTGAAACTATTTTCCCTTTTGTGTTTTTTGAATTCTTTTTTTTCATTTTTTCACCTCTCAAAGTTGAGTCTAAATAAAAATCTAAAAATTTTATTTTTGATATATTTTTTAGTATAGAATTAAGTATAGTATATAATCGTTGATATTTCAATATTTTTCTTTGGTAAACTAAGATAAAAACCATAAAAAAGTACAGATTAAATTCTGTATTTTATTCTCCTGTTTGATGTGGTAAAATAACCATGCTGAAAAAAGAGAGGTAAAAGAAATGAGTTTTAAATTAGCAAAGTATATTGAACCTGATTTTACACAGGAAAAGTTTATAAATGCGCCAAATGCAAAGTTGGTTAAAGCGCCTCACGCAAAGGCTGCTCCTAAGGGCTTTCATGCCACATCTATATTTCCGGAATACTTTAAAATAGACGGACAGTGGCATCTTGCAAAAGACAGCAGAATGGACGCCGTGCCTGTTTGGGACGGAGAACAGGTGAGAGTAGTTGAATTCAGAAATATAAAAGCCGAGGATATGATTGTAGTAGGCAGAACGGAAGATTGCAGCGAAGGAATATATGTGCATGACGATTGCTGGTTGAGAGAGGAAGAGGAAGAGGTAAAAAATACTTTTGCATTCAGACAGGCAAGAAGCAGGGAAACTTCTTTTACTCAGGATTATAAGGAATTGATAGAACTTCTCAAATATGAAAAAGCAAACAACGGTTATGTTGTTTGGGTTCTTGGTCCTGCATGCAGCTTCGATACGGAGGCAAGGCGAGTGATGGGAGAAATTATAGCACATGGGTACTGTAATGCATTGCTTGCAGGAAATGCTCTTGCCACCCACGATTTGGAAGGCGGATATCTGGGAACTGCACTTGGATGTGATATTGTTAATCAGAAGCAGCACTTCATGGGACATTATAATCATTTAGATACAATAAATGCTATAAACACATATGAATCAATACCTGCGTTCATAGAGGCAGAAGGCATAAAGGACGGGATTATTTATAATTGCGTTAAAAATAATGTACCTTTCGTTTTGAACGGATCTATAAGAGATGACGGACCGCTTCCTGAAGTCTACGAGGATAATTATGTAGGTCAAGATACCATTCGTTCACATATCCGCAAAGCAACAACGGTAATAGGAATGGCAACTGTTCTTCATACAATAGCAGCAGGCAATATGACTCCTACTTATAGGGTTTTGGAAGACGGGACTGTGAGACCTATACATTTTTATATGGTTGACACTTCCGAATTTGCAGCCAACAAGTTGGGAGACAGGGGAAGTTTGGCGGCTAAGGGAATAGTTACAAATGTTCAGGACTTTATGAGAAACTTAAGTGCAGGGCTTGACTTATAACAGGAGAAAACTTTGGAAAAAGGACTTAGATATTTTCTTGAAAAACACTCGGAAGCCGAGCCGGTATCATTTCATATGCCCGGGCATAAAGGCAGGAACCTTTATCGAAAGCAAGATATGCTTGGGCTTCCGGGAGATTTGCATATATGGGATATAACCGAGATTTCGGGAGCGGACAATCTTTTTCAGGCGGAAAGTGTAATTGCAGAAACCATGAAAAAGTATGAAACCCTTTACGATTGTCGCAAGTCGTATTTGCTTATAAACGGAAGCTCGGGGGGCATTATATCTGCAATTTTGTCGTGCGTGCCTAAAGGCGGCAAACTTGCCATGGCAAGAAATTGCCACAAATCCGTGTTTAATGCCCTAACCCTCGGAAACATAACTCCTGTGTATATATATCCCGAAACGATAGATGAATACGGCATACAAGGCAAGGTAACGCCTGAAGCGGTTGAAAAAATATTCATGTCAGAGCCTGATACAGATGCCGTGATTTTGCCAAGTCCCAACTATTACGGAATTTGCAGTGATATTAAATCAATTGCCGAAATCGTACATAAAAATAATAAAATTTTGATTGTGGATCAGGCACATGGGGCTCATTTGAAGTTTTTTGAAAAAGATATGCCGGCGGCTGCGGAAGTTTTAGGTGCGGATATAGTAATCAACAGTACACATAAAACATTGGCTTCGTTTACGCAGACTGCTGTTTTAAATGTATGCAGCAACCGTGTGGAATTGGCTGCTCTTGAAGACAAGCTGCAGATTATGGAAAGCTCCAGTCCGTCATATCCTTTGATGGCGACTCTTGATGCCAATGCCGATTTGATTGCCGGCCATGGCGATAGACTAATGAGGCAATGGAAAGAAAATATAGATTGGTTTTATGATGAAGCTGCCAAGATACCGGGATTGAACCTGATGAGAGCAGATGGACTTGACCGTACCAAGCTAAATATAGATATGTCTTTCTATGGCTTTGACGGAGCTGCACTTGAGGAGTATCTTATCGGGAAAAACATATTCGTGGAGTTAGTGTCCGGAAACCTTGTAATGTGCATGACAGGAATCGGCAATGTGCGAAGTGACTATGAAAAACTTCTCAATGCTCTTAGAGAACTGAGTGACAGCCGCAGTATGGTCGAGGTGGAAAAACCGTGCCGACCTAAAGCATTATCGTGTAAGCTTAGGTGGCATGCAGTACCTGAACACAAAGAGCTTGTTTCACTCGATGAAGCATCCGGCAAGGTGTGTGCTTCATCAATCATACCGTATCCGCCCGGTATTCCCATTGTATGTCCGGGAGAGGTGCTGGAAGAAGAAGTCACGGAATACATAAAAGAGCTGAGAATGGCAGGGGAAAAGGTCATAGGTGTCAGCGAAGATATGAAAGTTTGGGTAGGTAAGTAAATTATGGAGGCAAAGTCGGTGGTATCAGCGTAATACCATTACGGCAAAGCCTCTTTTTTTGTGTGATAATTGTAAATTTTTGTCCTATATCTCAGAATTTTGAAAAATTGCCAATAAAATCGGTGTTTTCATGGTGAGTTTGAGGGTAAAAGAAGAGCAGCAGACGAAATTTTGCGGTAATATATAGAGAAAATTTGACATAAGGAAAATATAGCGGCACCCTTTGCCAATCCAGCATTTTGCCATGCCCTTAGTAACCGTTTCCTGATAAGGTAACAACTTCATGTTAATAAAAAGTCAACTTTTTGTTGGATTTTGCGGCAATTTGTTGTATAATGTATTTTGTATGGATATGTACAAATTTTAGAAAGGAAGGTCTCAACAAATGAGTCACAAACATTTACACAGCATTCATGTGAGCCATTACAAGCACACTGCCGGTTGTGCAACAGAAGTAATGCCTGTTCCTGATGTTGTAAAAATTTCCATGTCTCAGCATATTGGAGCGCCTTGCAAACCTTTGGTAAAAAAAGGAGACTATGTTAAGGTAGGCCAGCTTATAGGCGATGTTGACGCTTTTGTCAGCGCACCTATTCACTCCAGTGTTTCGGGAACGGTGACTGGCATAGAAGAGCAGAGATCTGCCGTTGGAGGCAGCGATACTCTTGTTGTTATCGAGACAGATAAGAAACAGGAAATTTACGAAGGCATCAAGCCTCCTGTAGTTGATGATTTACAGGGGTTTGTAAAAGCCATAAGAGATAGCGGATTGGTTGGACTTGGTGGTGCATCATTCCCTACTCACATTAAATTCAATCCAAGAAACATCGATGAAGTACACACTTTAATTGTAAATGCAGCAGAGTGTGAGCCGTTCATCACATCCGACCACAGACTCATGCTGGAAGACGCAGAAGATCTCATCAGCGGAATGCAGCTTGCAATGAAGTATATAGGACTGGATGAAGGATTCATAGGAATTGAAGAAAACAAACCCGATGCAATAGCTCATCTTGATAAGATGTTAGCTGACAAGGGAATAACAAATATCAAGACATTTAAACTTCAGGCAAGATACCCTAAGGGTGCCGAAAGAGTTTTGGTATATGAAATTACAGGAAAGACAATGAACGCAGGAGTACTGCCTGCTGATTTGGGAGTTATACTTTCCAATGTAACAACATTTGCTAAAGTTGGCGAATATTTCAGAACAGGAATGCCGCTCGTTTCAAAGAGAATGACTGTAGATGGAGATGCAGTGGCGCAGCCTAAGAATGTCATAGCGCCTATCGGAGCTATGATAAATGATGTTATAGGATTCTGCGGCGGTTACAAACAGGAACCTCGTAAGATTCTTATGGGCGGACCTATGATGGGAAGAGCTATCTTCTCCGACGAGATGCCTATAGTAAAGAACAATAATGCTATTCTTGCATTCTCAAAGGAACAGTCAATGGTTAAGGAAGAAACCGCATGTATTAACTGCGGAAGATGTCATCAGGCATGTCCTTTCAACCTTATTCCTACTGCTTTGGCAGATGCATATGACAGAAGAGATGCACAAGCTCTGTCAGACCTTAAAGTTATGCAGTGTATGGAATGCGGAAGCTGTTCATATGTATGTCCTGCGAGAAGACCTCTGGGATTCACAAACAAGCTCGGAAAGGCTGTTGTAAAGGAGGCTGGAATCAAGTAATGGAAAAGAAAACATACAGTAATTTAGTAGTATCATCAGCTCCTCATATAGTTAGCAATGTAGATACTACAAGAATCATGGCTATGGTAATCATGGCACTGGTACCTTCATTCCTTGTAAGTGTATATATATTCGGACTGCGAGTTATATCACTTACTCTGGTATGCATCGTTTCAGCTGTATTCTTTGAATGGATATGGAATGTTCTGATGCACAGAAGACAGACTATAGGGGATCTTAGTGCTGCCCTGACAGGTATGCTTATAGCTTTCAATGTTCCGTCAGGACTGCCGTATTGGATTGCCATTCTGGGATGCTTTGTAGCGATAATCGTTGTAAAGCAGCTCTTCGGCGGTATAGGTAAAAATATTGCAAACCCTGCTATTACAGCAAGAATTGTGTTATTCATTTCTTTTGCAACTGAAATGACAACATGGCCTTTGCCAAGAATGGCAGCAGATACAACTTCTACAGCTACTCCTCTTGGAGTGCTTGCAGAGGGCAGCGGCGAACTTCCGACAAACATGGAAATGTTCCTTGGTTTCATAGGCGGATCCATGGGTGAAGTCAGCGCTATTGCACTTCTTTTAGGTGGATTATTCCTGATTTGGAAGAAGATAATAAGCCCTATTATTCCTGCATGCTTCATAGGAACCGTATTTGTGTTCGCAGCAATTTACTATGGAGTAACCGGCGGAGATGCGCTTAATATGGCTATCTTCCATGTACTGGCCGGCGGTGTTATGTTAGGTGCTTTCTTCATGGCAACCGACTATGTTACAACTCCGCTTCTGCCAATGGGTAAAGTAGTGTTCGGAATAGGATGCGGCCTTATAACGATGGTTATAAGAATCTGGGGTCAGTATCCGGAGGGCGTATCTTTCTCGATTCTGATCATGAACTGCCTGACACCGCTCATCAATGACTTCTTCCAGAAGAGAATGTATGGAGGTGCTAAGAAAAATGAAAAATAATACATTTAAAGAATACATACAGCCTGTAGTTGTACTCGTGGCTATATGTCTGGTAATTACCTTTGCACTTGCATATGTAAATTCCGTAACATCACCGATAATCGCTGAAAATGCAGCAAAAGCAGCTGACGCTTCAAGAGCGGAACTTCTTCCTGCGGCAAAAACTTTTGAAAAGTATGACGGAGATTTAGTAGTTGCAGTTCCTGACAAGGTATTTGTTACCGAATGTTATGTAGCTGACGGAGTAGGAATGGTAGTTACTGTTCAGTCAGCATCTTTCGGCGGTCTGCTTACAGAAATGATAGGTATAGACAGCGAAGGCAGCATAACAGGCGTAAAGGTAACAGCTCATGGTGATACAAAGGGTCTTGGTACAAAAGCTCATGAATCAGGATATCTGAAGCAGTATCAGGGTCTGGCAGAGCTTGCAGGCGCAGAAAACATCAAAGGCGATTCAGCCGTATCATATATAAGCGGAGCTACCATATCTTCCAACGGAGTATACCAGGGTGTATGCGTAGCATTAGAGCAATATGAAGCAGTTCAAGGAGGTGCTAACTAATGAAAGAAAAAGCAAGTAGATTAGCAGTCCTCACTAAGGGTATAATTAAGGAAAACCCTAATCTGGTACTGTTACTTGGTACCTGTCCTACGCTGGCCACTACATCTTCGGCATTTAATGGTATGGGTATGGGTATTGCGGCAACTGCCGTATTGATTTGTTCCAACATAGTTATCTCACTGTTGGCAAAAGTTATTCCTGATAAAGTAAGAATACCTTGCTATATAGTAGTAATAGCAGGATTTGTAACATTGGTACAGTTTATCGTTCAGGCATTTGCTGAACCGCTCTACAATTCTCTGGGTGTGTTCCTGCCGTTGATCGTAGTTAACTGTATAATACTGGGAAGAGCAGAAATGTTCGCCAACAAGAACGGCGTTCTTGATTCAGCTCTTGACGGAATAGGTATGGGTCTTGGATTTACTCTTTCTCTGACTTTCATCGGAGCTATCAGAGAAATAATCGGAGCAGGAACTATCTTCTCAGGATTCTTCCTTGGAAGCGAAGAACTGGTTCAGAAGCTTACTATTTCCATCCCATTCATTTCAGAACATCCAATGCTTATCGTAGCTTTGGCACCAGGCGGATTCTTCATCTATGCATGTGCTATAGCTATAGTAAACAAGATTTTACAGTCCAAAGGCAAGAAACCAAGAACTTTCAGCTGCCAGGGATGTGCGCTGGCTTCAGTATGTCAGCAGGAAAAATGCATTGAGGAATTAGAGAAAGGAGTTGAAGCATAATGTCAGGTTATTTAACTATATTGCTGGGAATTATCCTTGTAAACAACTATGTTCTCGCTCAGTTCCTCGGTATTTGTCCGTTCCTTGGAGTATCAAAGAAGCTTGATTCGGCAGTTGGAATGGGAGTTGCGGTTATATTCGTAATGGTACTGGCTACTGCTGTAACATGGCCGATAATGCAGGTTCTGAATGGCTTAAACATCGCATATTTGCAGACAATCGTATTTATACTTATAATTGCAGCATTGGTACAGTTTGTAGAAATGGCGCTTAAAAAATTCATACCGGCACTTCATAAGTCACTGGGTGTTTACCTTCCGCTTATAACAACTAACTGTGCTGTACTTGGTGTATGTATTTCCAATATCGATTCCGGATATAACTATCTTGAATCACTGGTAAACTCTTTCGGAGCAGGTGCAGGCTTCCTGCTTGCAATGGTAATTTTCTCCGGAATGAGAAGTAAATTAGAAGGAAACACAGATGTACCTGCTTCGTTCCAGGGCGTTCCGATTACTATGACTGCGGCAGCTCTTTTATCGCTGGCATTCATGGGATTCGGCGGTTTAGTGTAAAATAAGGAGGCGAGTTAAGAAATGATGGATATTTTAGTACCGGTATTGCTGGTAGTAGCAATAGGATTCGTCTTCGCAGTTATCTTGACTATTGCGTCAAAGATATTCTTTGTACCTGTAGATGAAACAGTAACAAACCTCAGAGCAGAACTCCCCGGCGCAAATTGCGGTGCATGCGGATTTGCAGGATGTGATGACTATGCTTCGGCTCTTGCTGCCGACCATTCCATAGGAACTTCAAAGTGTCCTGTAGGCGGAGCAGATGTGGCTGCAAAGTTAGCTGAGATTTTGGGAGTAGAAGCAGGTTCATCAGAACCTCAGGTTGCTGTTGTTATGTGTAACGGTAATGCACAAGCTTCAAAGAAGCTTATGGAATATCAGGGCCTTTCCACATGTGCAGCTGCAAAACAGCTGTTTGGCGGTCTTAATATGTGTGCTCACGGATGTCTTGGTCTTGGCGATTGTCAGGCAGCATGTCCTTATGGCGCAATACAGGTATGCGACGGCGTAGCAGTAGTAAACAGAGATGTATGTGTAGGATGTGGTATTTGTGCAAATACATGTCCTAACCATGTTATAAGAATTGCCCCTGCCAAGAATAAAGTTATCGTTCAGTGTAACTCAAAAGATGCCGGGGCTAAGACAAGAAAAGCTTGTTCTAACGGTTGCATCGGATGTAAAAAGTGTGAAAAAGTATGTAAGTTCGAAGCAATTAAGGTTGAAGATAATCATGCGATGATAGATCCTGAAAAGTGTAAGAACTGCGGACTTTGTGCAAAAGAATGTCCGACCGGAGCTATCATAAATATGAGAGCAAAGAGAAAACCGGCAGCTCCTGCTAAGGCAGAAGCATAAAACTTACCTTTCTAATAAGGATATATAAGCCCTTTGCCATATGGCAGGGGGCTTTTGTTATGTATTGACTTTTAAACAAATGTATGTAATAATACTTGTAAGTATTCATTGTAAGGTGTGCGTTGTTATATTGGGTACGGAAATTTTGCGATATGGAGGTACCCAAATGTATAATGGTACGGTAAAATGGTTTAATCCGGAAAAGGGCTTTGGCTTTATTTCCAATGATGATGGCAGCGGAGATGTTTTCGTACATTTTTCCGCAATACAAATAGAAGGATACAAGACTTTGGCCGAAGGGCAAAAAGTTACTTTTGATGTAGAGGCTGATCCTAAAAACATCGACAAGTTAAGAGCTATAAATGTTAACTTGGTTTAATCAAAAAGCCACTTTAAGAGAAGCGCATACTTGAGATGCGTTTCTTTTTTTCTGCAAATTATGGAGGTTGTTATGGAAGAGACTAAAAGAGAAGTCCTCAATGTTAAAGACAGCAACATTTCAAAGCTGAATTTATCAAGAGGTGAAGATTTGACTGAACTTTATGCACAGAATAACATGCTTGAGGAATTGGATGTAAGCGCCAGTAAAAATCTTGAGATACTTGAGTGTGATGGAAATCCCCTCAGATACATAAAAGCATGCGCCCCGGGAGGAGACGGAAGATTCCCGCTTGATATGGAAGCAGGAAGAGGCGGATATATAAGCCTTAAACTTGCTCCGGGAGTTCAGCAATATAAGGCCGAGCCTGAAGAGGGTTTTGTATTTGACGGTTGGTATGATGAACTTGGTGACAGAGTTTCAAAGGAAGCCGTATGGAATGACACTTATGGTGCAAGCCGTGTTATAGTTGCATGGTTCAGAGAAAAATAAACTGATATTTAAAATGACCTGCCGAAAGTCAGCGAAAAAATCTGACGATTGGCAGGTCGTTTTTTATATGAAAAATCGGTTTGAAGCACGGCGAGTATAGATTTCCTCCAGTTCTGTTTTGTGGTATAAGTAACCCTCATCGTCAAAATATCTGGCTGAAACAGGGCATTTTTTAAAACATGCACCGCACTTGATACAAATACCTGTCATGGCTTTTACATTATCGGGATCTATTGAACCCATAGGGCAGACAGAAGCGCATATGCCGCAGTTGGTACAGTTATCGGAAACTTTTGGAGTAACTTTGCGGATATCTATATGTATTCCGTTTCTATCCTGAGGCTTATAGTAGCCTCCGTATGTTTGGGGGATTCCGGGAAGATTGAGTTGGCCGTTTATATTGTTTTCTAAAATTAAACGGCATAGATTTTCGGAAAAATCATCGAGTTCGGCAAAGTCACATTTGTCAGGTCTTCCTGCACCGAGAGTATATGAAAAAGAATGTTCGCACGAAAAGGCAGCCGCAGCTATCGGGCGAAACTCTGCAGATAATAAAATATCTTTGAGCTCCAGCAGAGAATTATCAAAATTACGGTTACCGAAAGTGACTACAGGTATGGCCTGAGCACCGTTTCCCTTAATAGAAGCAAGATATTTCAAGAGAACATTTGGAACTCGCCCTGCATATGTGGGAGTACCAAATACAATCAGGTCACCTGCTTCGCCGCTTACGGAAGGAAAGTCGGTTCTTTTTTTAGGCAATGTAAAATCATAGTCCTCTCTTGATGCTGAAAGTCCGGATGCAAGGTTATCTGCTATACGGCATACGACTTTTTTTGTTGTGTCTGTGGGACTGAAGAAAATTGCCCATACTTTTTTAATTTTCATCTGATTCCTCCGTTTGAATAAAATTTATCTGTTCAGATTTTAAGATGGGGAAGCTTGCCTATGACCATGTATGCAACTATTCCAATGAGAATACCGCTTATCATCCCGGCAAAAAGCAGGATTGAAAAGTATGACATGAGTTTGATGTTTGACATTATTATACATGCAGTCACAAGCTGCCCGAAATTATGAGCGACACCTCCCGCCATGCTTATGCCTACCATGCTGAATATCCCTGTTTTGTAAAGCCCATACATTACAATTATGCTCAGAATTCCTCCTGCCATTGAATATATAACTCCAAATACTCCTGTAAATAAGAGTCCGGCAGTGAATATTCTGACGCAGTTAATGACGAAAGCATATTTAAAACCCAACTTGTATATTGCAATTATAACAATCAGGTTGGCAAGGCCTAATTTGATGCCGGGTACAGGTACAGGCATTGGTATAAGCGCTTCTATATATGAAAGAATCATGGCCATTGCAGCAAGAATGGCACTTAGAGATAAACGCTTTGTTTTCAGTGCATAAGAGGTGCGAAGTGCAGATGAGGCGGATTCTTTATTTTTATCGGAGGTTGTTGAAGTGACCGAAGTATCCGGAGCGACCGGCGGCGACTTTGTGTCTTTAGTCTGAAACAACATCTACTGAGCCTCCTTCTGCTGATATTTCGACCATAACTTTGTTAGGCAGACATACGATAGTGTCATTGGATTCATTTATTGAACCGGTGTTGACGCATACCTGATTGTTGCAGTCTGAATAAGTCATTGAAACTGAACCGTCTTTTATGGTAATATTATTTGTATGGTCGTTTTGCCTGACTTCTATGGTTTGATTTTTGTTTATATCATAAGTTCCGTAAGTTTCACCGTCAACAGAGATGATGACTTTGCTTCCGGATGTACTGCCTGATATGGAAAACCACGAAATTCCAAGTCCGAATATTAAGATTATAAAGAAAAGAGCTATATCGGCTTTTTTTATCATAATAAACTCCAAAGGGGAAATATTGTACTTATGAAAAAGAGATTTATAATATTGTTTTTTATTGTAATGATAATTATACCACAGATGGGTTGCAAATCCCAGAATAATAATGTCGGAATAGAAAAAACCAGCTTTCATCTTGATACTATATGCAAGATAACAGTCTATTCGATGGAGGGACTTGAGGGCATGAGTGAGGAAGAACAGAAAAAAGAGGTTCTTTCTGTCATTACGGATGCTTTTAAGCTGTGTGACGAATATGAAAATATATTAAGCAAGACGAAAGAAGGAACAGATATTTACAGAATAAACCACGCAGGCGGAGAAGCAGTAGAGGTAAGTGAGGCCGCCATTGAAGTCATTAGAAAAGGTATTGAATACGGCCAACTTTCAGGCGGCGCTTTTGATATTACAATAGGTGCAGTTACAGATATGTGGGACTTTCATAATACCGACGAAGAGGGTAACAGGATAGGGGAAGTTCCCGACGAAGCGGCTTTGAAAGAAGCGTCATCTCATGTAGATTACAGAAATATTATAATAAACGGAAATACTGTAAGACTTGCAGACCCCGGTGCGCAGATTGACTTGGGAGGAATAGCTAAGGGGTACATAGCAGATAAGGTTGGAGAATTTCTTGAACAAAAGGGTGTTACCGGCGCAATAGTTTATCTTGGAGGTAATATTTCAGTTGTTGGAGAAAAGGGAGAAAGCCTTGAAAACAGCAAAGGAACACCGTTTGAAGTGGGAATAGGAGATCCGTCATCTGAGACCGGGGGACTTTTGGGAACTGTTTCGTGTAAGGATAAAACTGTGGTTACATCCGGCACATATGAAAGATATTTTGAAGCAGACGGAAAAAAATATCATCATGTGCTGAATCCTGATACGGGATTTCCGGTTGATACAGATTTGCTGTCCGTCACAGTTATTTCAGATAAAGGTCGTTCTCAAGATTGCGACGGACTAAGCACTGTATGTCTTGCCCTTGGAAAAGAAAAAGGCATGAAACTAATAAAGAGTATAGATGGAGTTGAAGCTGTATTTTTGGATACTGACAATAAAGTAAGCGTGTCATCTGAGGATATGGATTTTAAGGCGAATTAGCAACTCCATATATTTATAAGCTCTTTGACCTTTGACTCGATTTGTTTAAGAGGCAGTTTGCTGTAATAAAATATCAGTGATGTTGTATCCTGGTCGGTAAGCTCTGAAAGAGGCAGCACTTGAAGGCCGATGGACTTTGCGTTTTCGCAAAGTTCCTCGGCTGTTTTTTTTGTTTTGAGCTTTATAATTAGGTTGATGCCTGAGCGTGTATCCATTAGACGAATGTTAGGGTCTTTAATTGAGGCAAATGCCTGAAGCGTAGTAGACAGCTTCTGTGAGTAAAGACTTCTCAGCTTGCGTATTCCGGTGTAGTAGTAACCTTTCTCCATGAACAGGGCTAATGTTAACTGCTCGGCTTTGGAGCATGTTTGCGTATATTGGTCTTTAATTTCTTCAAAAATATTTTTCATTGTCTGTGGCAGAACCATATAAGATATTTTTACGGCAGGGAAAAGTGTCGAAGAAAAAGACCCCAGATAAACCACCTTGTCTTGCTCGTCTAAACTTTTGAGGGCAGGAATCGGTCTGCCGAAATATCTTAGTTCACTGTCATAATCGTCTTCTATTATTATGCTGTTATTTTCAACTGCCCATGAGAGGAGACGGCGTCTTCTGCCAACAGGCATTACAGCACCTGTAGGAAATTGATTTGAGGGGATTACATATGCAGCAGATGAAATGTTTACAGGCAGTTTATCTATATTGATTCCGTCATCGGATACAGGAATATGAGATAGAGAAAAACCACTCTCTTTGAACATGCTTTGAACCGGCAAATATCCCGGACTTTCAAGAGATACATTATTTATATTAAGTCTTTTTAAAATACGACAAAGATGACCTGTTATCTGCTGAGTACCGGCGCCTATTACTATTTGATCCGGACTGCATGTAACGCCTCTTGAAGAATATACATATTTGGCAATCTCAAAGCGCAGAGCTGCTTCCCCTTGGGGATTGCTTTCAAACAGGAGCTGATCTGAGTATTCATTATAAATGTGAGAACTGCATTTTTTCCATTTTACAAAGTCAAAACATTCGGAATCACATATATATGGGTTTTTATCGTGTTTGAAAGTTGGATTGCCAAAGGTCTCTTGTTTTGAAGCAGTATTTGCCGGGGAGTTGGACGAAAGCCCCTGGGCAGCATAATATCCGGATTGAGGTTTACTTATTATGTACCCTTCTACTAAAAGCTGGTTATATGCCATCTGTGATGTAGTAATGCTGATATTCAGATTTTTTGAAATATTTCTTAGGGAAGGGAGTTTCTCTCCTGCATGAATTTCACCGGATAATATTTTGTTTTTTATGTCCTTGTAT
>CAJMLH010000028.1 GCA_905214195.1 uncultured bacterium | reverse complement strand
CGTATATTACAACATTCATCTGTGATCCTCCAATTCTTTCTATACATAATTATAATCCTCCTTTATTTGCTGTCGAATGTGCGAAAATTCAGACACCCGATACAGTTGCATCGGGTGTCCGTTCATCGTATTCAGGGTGTTTCGCTAACCATTTTTCAAAGTAGGCTTTACCCTCATCACTGTCATAAAATTTTCTGATCTCAGGTGCTAAGGCTTTCGCAAAAGAAGTGAGCAGTTCTTCGGGTAACTCTACCTTGGTATAATCAATCTTGGAATATTTCTTCATAGGCTCACCTCATCGTTCTCGGTCACGCTGTCGAAGCAGATATCGGCGGTAATGCTCGCAAGCCTTCAAAACAAAATCCTCAGCCTGCTTTGCGTTGGCGTTAGGGATATATTGGCGAATACGCTCCATCGGCACCTTAAACATCTCTCGCTGATTTGCTTTTTCCTCGCTCATAACAGCGGCAATGATTTCGGGGGGGCAGACCTTGCTCCGCACTCATTTTCTTAAAGCGGCAAGCCTGAGAGAGTGACGGAGTGCAATCGTTTAGCTCCATCTGTTCCAACAGGTCATACTGTTCCTGCTCGTTGAGATAAGAAAGCTCAACGGCGGGAGTGAAAGCGATACGCCCGTCATCCACATATTGCAGAATTTCGGGGATAAGGTTTGTAAGACGGATATATCGGCGTACTTGCTCACGACTATCTCCGTTATCGACGCCCACCATTTCATCCGTGCGGGACTTCGACACAACTTGTGTCGAAGTTAGATCAGTTCGCCACCCCTGATGCTTCATTGCTTCAAGTTTCATCTTGTAAGCAAAGGCTTTTTCAGACGGTAAAATATGCTCTCGGTGTAGGTTGCTGTCCACAAGCACAATAGCCGCTGCATCACGGTCAAGGGAAACAACTAAGGCAGGGACTTCTGTGGCTCCTGCCTTAACTGCGGCGTGTAAGCGGCGGTGTCCGCTTATCACCTCATATTCATCTGTGTTTTCAATCGGTCGGACAATCAGCGGTGAAAGAATTCCTTGCGTCTGCACACTTTCGATCAGAGTGTTCATTTCCTCATCGTCCTTAACCTTAAACGGATGCCCCTCAAACGGGCGAAGCTTTGAAACCGGAATATTAACCGGTTTTTTCATAGTATTTTTCATTTTCATCTACTCCTATCTAAATATCTCGCACGGGCTTTTCTCTCAAGCTCGTGCTCTTGTTTTAATAATTCGTATAAGTGCGGAAACTTCTCCAAAATCTTCTCCGCACGGCGAAGCCTTTCACGGACAGGCTTCATTTGTTTGGAAATTTCTTTGCGGCGCTCTTTGTTTTGGTTCTCATCCTCCGGCGATTTCGGACGGCGGATACGGTTGCCGAGTGTTTTGCGCTTACGCTCCAAATCGGATAATTGTGCTTTGCTTTCGTCGATGTTGGTTTGCAAATCGGCTACGGTGTGAATATTCTGTTCCTTCATAAATCGGTAATCTGCTACAAGCTCTTTCAAATCCTTTTTCGCCGCCCTTAAATCAGGCGACAACAGCATTAAATCGGCAATCTCGGCGGCAATTTGGATTACTGTTATAACGAGATAGAAAATCGTATCTACTAAAACAGTTGCCGCATCGTAGCTGTGGTCAATTGCAAAATCAAGCTTTCGCAGTTCGTTTTCCAAAGGAAACTTTTTCGGTCTGTAAGGCGGACGGTATTCCAAAGTGAACAGGCGGTATCTGTTCTCGGCGTTTTTATCCAACTGTGCTTGTACGATTTCTTTTGTAAAACCGATATTTGCAAGCCTAACAGAGCGCTCCCAGTGCTTTGCTTTCACGGAAAACCGCACGGGGTCAAGCGTATATCCGAGCGCATAAAGTTGATTTTCAAACTCTCTCGGAGTGGTTGCAAAAGATAAGCAGTATTCCACATCCTCACGGATATAGTCCCGATGCGTTTTCTTGCCTGACTTGTGCCGCCAATAGTCCTTTTTGTGTCCTCCGTAGAAGCTACTGTTTTCAAGAACAGAAAGACCGTGCTCCCGACACATCTCATCCGACACACGGCGAAGCTCCTTGTGATCGCCGATTTTGTTTTGAAATTTTGTACCGTCCTTAAATGAAACGGGGTTTACAACAAAATGGCAATGCGCATTTTCGGTGTTCAGGTGAACGGTCACAAGCACCTGATACCTATCGCCCCACATCTTTCGGGCGGTTGCTTTTCCGATTTCAAATGCCTGCTCCGGTGTAACCTCACCTGTCTTAAAACTCTGTATTCCGTGATACCCGACAACTTTGCCACGAAGTCCAAACCGATGTTGTACAGCAATCATTTCGACATAGGCATTCTGCTTGGAGCAGTTTATACCGCCCACATACATTTTACGGTCGGTCTTATTATCGTTTTCAGCGTAAGAAAGCGCCGCATACAAATCATCGTCAAGATATTCTCTTGCAGTGGTCTTGTCGGGATTGTCGGCATAGTCAAGCGTTGCTTTTAGGTTTTTGTATATAGGCCAGAACCCAGTAACAGCCAAAATACATCACCCCTTTCCCGGCAATAGAAAAGCTGCTGTAATTTCTTTCAGTACAGTTCGGATTTCTATATCCAGTTCCGGCGAACTCGCTTTATCTGCAAGCTCACCGAGCTTTTCAAGGCAAAGAAAAAGAGCGTCAGGTGGAATACCTCTCGGCTCGTACCCTAACGCTCTTTGCTTTACATATTCAGTTGTTGAAAGCCCGCACTTTCGGGCTTTTGTTTGCATTTTTTCTTTTTCTCTTGCCGTGACACGCACGGCAATTCGTATATCTTTCCCCATAATATCATATCATCTCTTCTTTCCGGGGGATTGGGGGGGGTGGTAAGCCCCCAAAGAGCAAAGCCGCAAGAAAATCTGCGGCTTTTGATTGGGACTTTGGCACACAAAGTCCCTGCTTGTTACGGTGTAAGACACACACCGTAGGTGGTATTCGTCTGTTTTCTGTGACTTGCACCGTGAGGGAGCGAAGCTCACAGTTATACCATTCTCTTGATTTGGTGCATTGAGCCACTTTGACACAGCAGATGCGGTAAAAATGCTCTTTTGAGCCAAAATCGGCTTTCTTGGCTCAGCCGAACATTTCTAAATCCGCAAGGATATTTTTGGCGTTCTCCGCTTTCTGTTCTTCGGTCAGTTCTGCCGTAACCGCTACTGCGGCAGGCGATGCTGCCACCGCCGCCACCGGTGATATACAGCATCATCGTACCCTCGTCATAACCGTGCTCACGGAGTCTGCGGAAAATATCTTTTACATATTCCGTTGCAATGGCTCGGATGATTTTCTGATCGGCGGGAGCGATATTTGACACACCCGTAATAAGCACTTCCTCAATAATGGCATCGTTGATCTCACGCTGAGTTTTCTGCATAAACATTTCCCGCACCGCAAGGGTACACTGATAAGTGCCGAACTTCTCGGTATACATTTTTCCCGCCTGCGGTCTGCCGTTTATCATATACAGAACATTCATCGTGCCATTCCCAATATCCGCAACCATATTGACACCGTTCATTGTGGTAGCAAAGTCGGCAATGGCGGCGTACCCCTGCGGATAGATACGGACACCCTCAACCGTGATATGATAGTCCACCTTTTGATAGGTGAAGCAGACCTCTTTGTTCTTGCTGAGATAGGCGGCAAAGTCTTTTTTCTGTCCGCTTGTCCAAGTCAGGGGTAAGCCTGCGGCGATAATAACCTTTGCTTCGGTCAGTTTTTCACGCTGAAGCTCCTTTGCGATAGCTACGAGTGTGAGAATATAATAATCCTCATCACGGATTTTATCGGGAAGGAACTCCTTGTGTCCTTCTCCGATTAGATAATACTTACCGCCATAAACGAGCATATCTCCCGTAAACAGCGGCTCGGCATCGTAGGAAAGAAGCCCAGTCTTAAAACAACAGTTCGCCGTCTTCATATTTCCGTATCCGTGGTCGATACCGATAACATACATTTCAATAAATTTTCTCATAATTACATTTCTCCTTTTCTTACTTTAATTTGTTGATTTTCTTGATTTGCTCATACAGTTCTCTGTCGCTGGGCAGTACCGCTTCTTTGAAATAATTGCAGTAGATACCGTAGATAGAGATAAGCTGCACACAGCGGTGTGCTTCGCCATCGTCAAGCAGGATGCAGTTGCCGTCCTCATCACAGTTGGCACAAAGCTCTCTGACAAGACGGTGAACCTTTTCTACTTGCTTCGGTGTGATCTTCATCATAGACCTTTCCTCCCTTCGTTTTCGGGCAATAAATAAGCCGCCGGTTTCCCGACGGCAATGCCCTGAGTATTTGTGAGGTTTTCGCTCCCTCATATATTTTAATACACACGAAAACGAGTTCTTGGAAAAGTGAGATAACACACAGAAATCAAAAAGCGTAACACCGTGAACGCCTTGAAAATACGGAGTTTTTGTGATATAATAATCAAAAGTGTACTTTACGAAAACAAAAATGTTCAGAAAAATATTTGAAAAACTTTTTTGTTCCGATAAACTAAAGGGAGTTTTATGGGACACTTCTTTTGATAGTATTAGTATGGAGGTATAGCGGAATATGGATAAAATCAGCTTTTTCAGTGCCGATTATCGTGACGGCAGAGTGCATATCGGCGGCAAAAGTTATCCTGCAGGAACTTTTGCGGCGCACCTGCTGACACAATATTATATTAACGATACCGCTACACGGATCATTGTGTTTACAAGTGATACTTGGCTTATAGAGGGTACTCTGGAAAAAGGATATTTGTTCGTGCCTAATTTTTTAAGAGCTGGTGCGGACATACTGAATATTTTTAACGCACTTCCTTGGTTAAAGCCTTTTGATATGCTTGATGTAGATGCTGAGCGTAACAGAATAGCGGCACTTTTTACTGAGGAAAACGGCAATAGAATCGTTGAATATTTTCAGCGCCGTTCTAAAGTAATGGCTATGGATAAAGGACAAACAATGTTTAACATCCTCCCAAAAGAATTTGACGAGGACTTTTTCAAGGAAGCCGCCGCTTTGCTGAGTGAGGTTAAGAAAACTCTTGCCTTTTATGATGGTCTGAGAGACGACCTGATGAAATCCTTTGAACAACTTAAAACCTTTGCGAGTCGTGTGGATGAAGCCGATCGCTTTGACGAGGAACATCTGCTCCCGATAGCATTAGAAATATTTGGCTCGGTTCCGTTCCCTGTAACAACGGAATACGTCCCCATATTAAAATCCACACGAAGCAAAACGGAAACCCTTGCTCGCAGACTCTACTTTGACAGCTATTACAGTTTTGTGATTACCGACTTTTTTGAAGGCTTACATCACGGACATTATCCAAGGCAATGCGTTATCTGCAAAAAGTATTTCCTTATGACCTCTGCGGCACGGCAGAAATACTGTACGGGATATGCGCCGTTCAAACTAAAGGGCAAAGCCATTACTTGCCGAAAATACGCAGCAAGAATCAACCGCAAGGAACTTGCAGACGGAAACCCCGTTATCCGCATTTACAAAAACCGTTGTTCCGCTATCCGTGTGGAGCGACAGAGAGTAAAAATTGATAATGCTTTGGCAACTGCCGCCCTTGCTCTGGCAAAGGAATATATGCAGCTTGCCAAGAACGATCCCGACTATGCCAACGGGCAGTATGAAACGGATATGAGCCGTGAAAGGCTCTATGCCGAAGCCGACAGACGATTGAACGACAAATAACACAGATTGGAGGTGAGTGCCGTGAAAGAAACGTATATTGACGAAAAGGATTTGAATATGTACCGCATTGTTCCGGCACCGCCGAAGTGGGATTTGCAGGAATATATTGTGACCTATCTGAAAGAGAAAGATAACTGCTATTTTGCTTGGTTTCTGCATTATTATGAAAAAACGCTTAACAACAATGTGCAGGGATATATGCGAAAGCTCTTTATGCCGGAGCATTTTGCGGATATGAAACAGACGTATATCGCCGGCTTGCTCAAAGCATTAACGAATTATGATATTGAGCAAGGCGCACCGTTTACCTCATTCAAGGAACGGTATGTAGAACGGGAGATACTGGACTATGTGCGCTCTATTCGTACAGGCTTCACAGCACAAAGCATTGCGGAATATACCAAACTCCGCAAAGCAATGGCGGTGTGGGATAAATATGACCGCAGTTATGCTGATGCTGTACTTGAAACGGTTGCCGCTGAGCTTAGCGAAACCGTAGAAGATACAAAAGAAATTCTGCTCGGCGGCTTGCTTAACGAAAACCGTGTTGACCTCTATCAGCAGTATGCAGAGGATGATGAAGCGGAAAGCACAGAAGAAGCGCACCCCGATACCACCTCCGACACGTACACGCTGTATATGAAGGGCGAACTATACGCCCGTCTGTGGGATGCCTATGACAAGCTCGAATACACGGAGAGAATGATGCTCGCCCAGCGGCTCGGCTTCTGCTTTGATTGTCACAGTACCTTCTATATGGATTATGATGACCTCGACGAATACGGCGATCCCAAGAAGAAACCCATTAAGCCGATGATGTATACCGACATTGCCACCGATCACGAATACAGCTCGGCAAATACGGCTCATAATAAGTGTGAAAAAGCATTGGATAAGATAAGAAAAGCAATAAAAAATTTAATATGAATTAGCAAAAAGCGGCGGCGGCAGGAAGATTCTATTCTTTCTGCCGCCGCTTTCCATTTTGGCAGGTAAGTTCCACTAATTGAGACTTTATTTTTTCTTAACAGTAATCAATGAGGTCTTTTCCCCGTTTTTATTTCTCCTGTGCTATTCTGTTAGCGTAAGGAGGGATTAAATATGTCAGCCATATTTAAAGCTATACACGAATTTGATAAGCGCATTGAAGCACGTACGGAGCATTTCGCATTCAAGCATCCGTATCTGTCCTTTTTTGCGGTATTTATCGGTATGCCGATTTGCGTTATTGCTGCCGTATTTTTCTTTACCGTCGTCATTACGGCTCCTATAGCATTGATTTTCGGGTGGTTGTAATTATTTAAAATGAACAAAGTCGAACACAATATGTCTGAAGTTTGCTTTGCAGTGCCTTTTAACGCAGTTTTTATTAACATTTCAGTTTTAAAACATATCGGGCTCGATTTTTTCAATCTTAATACAATCTTAATACAATCTTAATACGCCGTGAATTCTGCTAACCCAAATTTAATTTTTATGTTGCTAAAATGTAATGCAAAGAGGTAGGACTATGAATATTATAATTGCATTTATCGGTCTTTGTGCTGCGGCACTGCTCATTTATTATGTCTATATACTAATGAAAGGGGATGAGTAAAAATGAATGCAGTAATACAATATATACTTTATCTTGCTGTACTTATTGCTTTGGCTATTCCGCTCGGCGCATACATTAAAAAAGTAATGAACGGAGAAAAAACATTTCTTTCCAAAATTCTTACGCCTTGCGAAAATGCTGTATATAAAGTTATGCGCGTCAATAAAGACGAGCAAATGAATTGGAAAAAATATGCCGTTTCTGTTTTGATTTTTTCAGGCATCGGCTTTGTATTCTTATTTTTACTTCAACTTTTACAGGGAGTTCTTCCCGGAAACACGCAAGGGCTTGCAGGTGTGAAATGGGATTTGGCATTTAACACTGCGGCAAGTTTTATAACCAACACAAACTGGCAGGCATACAGCGGCGAGTCAACGCTCAGCTACCTTACACAGGCGCTCGGACTTACCGTACAGAACTTTGTTTCGGCAGCCACCGGTATTGCTGTATTGTTTGCTTTGATACGAGGCTTTATAAAAGTCAAGGCAGACGGTTTAGGCAGTTTTTGGGTTGATATGACAAGAATTGTCATTCACATTTTAATTCCGCTCAATCTTGTAATTTCACTTTGCCTTATAGGCGGAGGCGTTATTCAAAACTTCAAAAGCGCCGAAACCGTATCGCTCGTTGAACCGATTGCAGTAAGTGCAGAGGGTGAAATCATTGAAAATGCTGAAATTGACCTTGAAAAAAATATTGTAACGGTAAACGGAGAAACTGTTGAAGACGCAGAAATTGTTACCGAACAATTCGTACCTATGGGCCCTGCCGCAAGTCAGGTAGCCATTAAACAAACAGGCACAAACGGCGGAGGTTATATGGGCGTAAACTCTGCTCATCCTTTAGAAAATCCGAACGGATTTACAAATTTGATTGAAATGATTTCAATACTGCTTATTCCTGCTGCACTGTGTTTCACTTTCGGTAAGGCAGTGAAAAATAAAAAGCAGGGCGTTGCAATCTTTATGGCAATGTTTATTTGTCTTGCATTGGCTCTCGGCTCTATTGCCGTCAGCGAACAGCTTGCAACACCTCAACTTGCTCAAGACGGAATGGTTGATATTTCCACAGTTGAGCAGGCAGGAGGAAATATGGAGGGCAAGGAGTCTCGCTTCGGCATCGCTTCCTCATCGACTTGGGCAGCGTTTACAACAGCAGCTTCGAGCGGTTCCGTAAACTCAATGCACGACAGTTACACACCTCTCGGCGGTATGGTAACAATGCTTTTGATGCAATTGGGCGAAGTAATTTTCGGAGGCGTCGGATGCGGTCTTTACGGTATGCTTGCCTTTGCGATTTTAACGGTATTTATAGCAGGCCTTATGGTCGGCAGAACACCTGAATTTTTGGGTAAAAAAATTGAGCCGTACGAAATGAAATGGTCTGTTCTTGTTTGTCTTGCTACACCGATAGCAATTTTGGTCGGAAGCGGTATTGCGGCAGCTGTTCCGAGCGTAGCGGATAGTCTGAACAACACAGGAGCGCACGGATTTTCCGAAATGCTTTACGCATTTTCTTCCTGCGGTGCCAACAACGGCTCTGCTTTTGCAGGATTTAATGCTAATACCGTATTTTTAAATATTATACTCGGTCTTGTAATGCTGTTTGCCCGTTTCCTTCCGATTATCGGAACATTGGCAATCGCAGGCAGTCTTGCAGGCAAAAAGAGAATTGCAACAAGTGCAGGTACACTTTCCACAACAAACGGTATGTTTGTATTTTTGCTGATTTTGATTGTACTGATTATCGGTGCGCTCAGCTTCTTCCCTGCGTTAGCGCTCGGACCGTTGGCTGAATTTTTCAGTAATGTAATGTAAGGAGGCACTGTTATGGCATCTAAAACAAAAAGTGCTTTTGCCGATAAAAAGATGCTCGGCAGAGCTATAAAAGAATCGTTTATAAAATTAAATCCAAAAACGCAGGTACAAAATCCTGTTATGCTTTTAGTCTATATTTCCGCAATTCTGACAAGCATACTCTGGCTTGTTTCCCTGTTCGGTTTGAAAGACGCTTCAAGCGGTTACACATTGGCAATCGCAGTTATTCTGTGGTTCACCTGTTTGTTTGCAAATTTTGCAGAAGCCATTGCCGAAGGACGCGGAAAAGCGCAGGCAGACGCTCTGCGAGCTTCAAAAAAAGATGTACAGGCGAATAAAATTCCATCTGTAGATAAAAAAAATCAGATAACCCCTGTTTCTTCGGCTACGCTTAAAAAAGGCGACATTGTCATAGTAAAAGCGGGCGAGCAAATTCCCGGCGACGGCGAAGTAATTGAAGGAGCCGCTTCTGTAGATGAAAGCGCCATCACAGGCGAATCTGCACCCGTTATTCGTGAAGCAGGCGGTGACAGAAGCGCCGTAACAGGCGGTACAACCGTACTTTCCGACCAAATTGTTGTGCAGATAACAAACGAAGCAGGCGAAAGTTTTCTTGATAAAATGATTGCTATGGTAGAGGGTGCTTCCAGAAAAAAGACACCGAATGAAATCGCACTTCAAATTTTTCTTGTTGCACTTTCTATTATATTTATTCTTGTTACGGTATCGCTTTACACCTATTCAATATTCTCTGCAAAACAGGCAGGAATTGAAAATCCTACATCTGTTACTACATTGGTTGCTTTGCTCGTTTGCCTTGCTCCTACAACTATCGGCGCACTGCTTTCCGCAATCGGTATTGCAGGCATGAGCAGACTCAATCAGGCAAATGTACTTGCAATGAGCGGAAGAGCCATTGAAGCAGCAGGCGATGTAGATATACTTATGCTTGATAAAACAGGCACGATTACACTTGGCAACCGAAAGGCGAGCGCCTTTATTCCGGTAGACGGTGCAAGTGAACAGGAGCTTGCCGATGCGGCGCAGCTATCCTCGCTTGCCGATGAAACGCCTGAGGGCAGAAGTGTAGTTATTCTCGCAAAAGAAAAATTTAATATTCGCGGCAGAGAGCTTTCCGACAAGAATATGACCTTTATCCCCTTTACGGCGAAAACCCGTATGAGCGGAGTTGATTACGACGGCAACGAAATCCGCAAGGGAGCCGCCGACACTATGCAGGAATATGTGACCGAAAACGGCGGCATTTATTCTAATGAATGCGACCGAATCGTTAAAGAGATTGCGAACCAAGGCGGAACTCCCCTTGTTGTAGCGAAAAATCATAAGATTTTAGGCGTTATTCATCTGAAAGACATTATCAAGCAGGGCGTAAAGGAAAAATTTGCTGATCTTCGCAAAATGGGCATAAAAACCATTATGATTACGGGCGATAACCCGATGACCGCCGCCGCTATTGCGGCAGAAGCCGGAGTGGACGATTTTCTTGCCGAAGCAACGCCCGAAGGCAAGCTTCATATGATACGGGATTTTCAAACCAAGGGACACCTTGTGGCAATGACGGGCGACGGCACAAACGACGCTCCCGCACTTGCGCAGGCCGATGTGGCGGTTGCGATGAACACAGGCACACAGGCGGCAAAGGAAGCGGGCAATATGGTTGACCTTGATTCGTCGCCGACAAAGCTTATTGATATTGTCCGCATCGGCAAACAGCTTTTAATGACAAGAGGCAGTCTGACCACCTTCTCGATAGCTAATGATGTGGCAAAGTACTTCGCCATTATCCCCGCCTTGTTTATGGGGCTTTATCCGGGGCTTTCGGCACTTAACATTATGGGACTTCATTCCCCGCAAAGCGCTGTTTTATCGGCAATAATTTACAACGCGCTGATTATTATTGCGTTGATTCCGCTGGCACTCAAAGGCGTTAAATACCGTGAGGTGCCGGCAGGCAAGCTCTTGTCACACAATCTGTTAATTTACGGTCTCGGCGGTCTTGCGGCACCTTTTATCTTCATTAAGCTGATTGATATGCTGTTAGTTCTTTTCGGGCTTGCATAAGGAGGAATTTATAATGAAAACATTGAAAAATGTACTGCCGAGAGCGGCTATAATCTTTCTTATTTTTACATTGCTCTGCGGCGTGGTTTATACAGGTATTGTAACAGGCATTGCACAGCTTATTTTTCCTGATAAAGCAAACGGAAGTATTATTGAGGTTGACGGAAAAAAGTACGGCTGTGAGCTGCTCGGTCAACAGTATACGGATGACGAGCATATGTGGGGGCGCATTATGAATATTGATGTTTCAACCTACAAGGACGAAAACGGAAAAACTCTGATGTATGCCGCACCGTCCAATCTTTCCCCGGCAAGCGAAGAATATGAGGCTTTGGTTCGGGAGCGTGTGGAAAAGCTCAGAGCGGCCAATCCCGATATGGACGAAACGGCAATCCCCGTTGACCTTGTAACCTGCTCGGGCAGCGGACTTGACCCGCATATTTCACCTGCCGCCGCTGAGTATCAGGTAGCAAGAATTGCAAAAGCAAACAATATGACCGAGGACGAGGTGCGGGAGGTTATTCAAAAATGCACTGACGGTAAGTTCTTAGGTATTTTCGGTGAAGAAACCGTTAATGTTCTTAAAGTGAATTTGATGCTGGACGGAATTTTGGAGAAGTAATCACACTATGAACATTATCAAAATCATGATTCCGAAAATTTCCACCGTGTTCCTCCATGAGAATGATACGTTCCGTCAGGGACTGGAACGCTTTCGTGCGCACGGATATACTGCCATACCCGTGCTGAATGAAGAAGAACAGTATGTGGGAAGTGTGACGGAGGGAGATTTCCTCCGTCACATTTTGGCTGTCGGAAATACGGATTTGAAAATTCAGGAGCGTTACCGAATTGGCGACATCATGCGCAAAAACTGCATCATCGGGACCTTACGCCTGCCTCAGAAAAGCGAACAGCGTTCACCGCAGCTTTCTTTCGGCTTTTATTTGACGGGACAGTAGCTCTTATTTGTCGAAGATGTAGGCGATTTGAAATTATGGGTAGACAAACGGATAGGTATGCTTCAGGAACTGAACAGCCCGGCTCAGCTTCTTTTGCAGTTTATGGAGCAAATGATAGAAGATGATGTTCTCTATCTTTCTCACATAGAGTCAGAAACAGAGAAAATGGAAGAAAATATCGGTTCCGGCGGTTCGGCAGACTTTTTCCCTTTGCTCATAAAACACAGGCAAAAGCTGTCCGAATTAAACGCTTACTATGAACAACTGACGAATATCGGAGAGTTGTTTCAATCCCGCACGTGTTCTTCATTTGCAGACGATACGCAGGACTGGGATAAATTTGCCTATCGTGCCGAGAGATTGCAAAATCATGTTCAGCTGCTTCGTGAAAATATGCTTCAGCTTCGTGAGCTTTATCAGTCAAAGCAAGACGCACGGCAAAATAAAATTATGGGGATTCTCACAATCGTCACAACCTTTTTCCTGCCTCTTACTTTAATCACGGGATGATACGGAATGAACTTTGCCTATATGCCTGAGCTTAAATGGCGGTACGGTTACCCGGTTGTTATACTTGTTGCGCTGATTATTGCAGTCGTCGAATTTATTTACTTCAAAAGGAAAAAATTCTTTTAATTTCGCTCTCTTAAAATATGAGACTTACAGGAGGTGTTTTTATGGACGAAACAAGGCAAAGCCCGGAACAGATTTTGAAGCAAATTGAAAAGGAAGAACAAAGCCTTAATCGCGGGCATTTGAAGATATTTTTCGGATATGCCGCAGGCGTAGGCAAAACCTATGCCATGCTGAAAGCCGCACATTCGGCAAAGAGGTGCGGTGTTGATGTTGTTGCAGGTTACATTGAACCGCACGCTCGTCCGCAGACCTCTGCACTTGTAAACGGGCTGGAATGTCTTCCGAATCTTGTTTCGGAATATAACGGAATTACTCTTTCGGAATTTAATCTTGATGCTGCGCTTGCCAGGCACCCACAGTTAATCCTTGTGGATGAGCTTGCCCATACCAATGCGCCTGTGTGCCGACATACAAAGCGTTATCAGGATATTGAAGAGCTGCTTAATGCGGGAATAGATGTTTATACCACGGTAAATGTTCAGCATATTGAAAGTCTCAATGACACCGTTGCATCTATAACGGGCATTATGGTACACGAGCGTATCCCCGATTCGGTATTTGATAATGCCGGTCAGGTTGAGCTTGTTGATATTGAGCCGCAGGAATTGATTGAACGGCTGCAAGCGGGTAAAGTTTATAACCCGACTCAGGCTGAGCGTGCAACAGAGAATTTCTTTACCGTGGAAAATCTTACGGCGCTTCGTGAAATTGCTTTGCGACGCTGCGCTGATAGAGTAAATCTGCTTACCGAAGCTGTAAGAATTAAAAGCCACAGCGATTATCATACGGACGAGCATATCCTTGTCTGCCTTTCATCATCGCCGTCCAATCCCAAAATCATTCGTACTGCTGCCCGAATGGCGAATGCCTTTAAGGGTGCTTTTACCGCGCTGTTTGTGGAAACCCCTGATTATCAGGTCATGTCCGAGGAAGATGTAAAGCGACTGCGGAGCAATATGCGTCTTGCGGAACAGCTCGGCGCAAAAATCGAAACTGTGTACGGGGAAGATGTACCTTTTCAAATAGCTGAGTTTGCAAGGCTGTCGGGCGTGTCGAAAATCGTGATTGGCAGGAGCGCTGCAACCCGAAGGAGCATATTCTCTAAACCTACGCTTACAGAAAAGTTAATTGCAAGTACGCCGAATTTGGATGTGCATATTATACCGGACACAGAAGGAAAAAGTGTAGCATACCGTGTCAAAAAAGCAAGGAAGAAAAATGAAATCGTGTTCTCGGTTTCCGATCTCTTGAAAAGCGTTGCTATTTTGATTTTGTCAAGCTGTATCGGAATGCTGTTTCGATACTTGGGCTTTGCAGAAGCCAATATTATAACGGTATATGTTCTCGGTGTCCTTGTAACCTCGGTTGTGACAAGGCATCGAATTTACAGTCTGATATCCTCTATTGTCAGCGTATTGGTTTTCAACTTTTTCTTCACCGAACCGCACTTCACTCTTCAGGCTTACGATCAAGGCTATCCTGTCACCTTTTTGATTATGTTTTTGGTGGCGCTGCTTACAAGCTCTCTTGCCGTAAAGCTCAAAAATCATGCAAAGCAGGCTGCGCAGGCTGCTTACAGAACCAAGGTGCTGTTTGACACAAACCAGCTTTTACAGCAGGCAAAGGGTAAAAACGAAATCGTTTCTGCAACGGCAAATCAACTTATTAAACTGCTCGGTAAGGATATTGTGTTCTATTTGTCAGAAAACGAAACTTTAAGCGAGCCGCATATTTTTACCGTTTCAGGTGACAAAACGGACGAGGAAATAACCGGTATAAATGAAAAGGCGGTTGCAGAGTGGGTACTGAAAAATAACAAGCACGCAGGCGCTACTACCGAAACGCTTTCAAGTGCAAAATGCCTATGCCTTGCTGTAAGGGTAAACAGCCGAGTCTACGGTGTTGTCGGCATTTATATAGGCAATGAGCCGCTTGATTCGTTTGAAAAGAGTATTCTTTTGTCTATACTCGGCGAATGTGCTTTGTCGCTGGAAAACGAAAAGAATGCAAGAGAGAAAGAAGAAGCGGCAATTCTCGCTAAGAATGAACAGCTCCGTGCCAATCTCTTGCGGGCTATTTCCCACGATTTGCGAACGCCGCTTACTTCCATTTCAGGCAATGCAAGCAACCTTATATCAAACGGCAATTCCTTTGACGAAGCGACAAAGAATCAGCTTTATACCGATATTTACGATGACTCTATGTGGCTTATCAATTTGGTGGAAAATCTGCTTTCGGTCGCAAGAATCGAAGAAGGACGGCTTAATCTTAACATTACAGAGGATTTAGTAGACGATGTCATCACAGAAGCGCTACATCATGTGAACCGAAAAAGCGTAGAACATCATATTACCGTTCGGCATAAAGAAGATTATCTGCTCGCCAAAATGGACGCAAAGCTTATGGTACAGGTTATTATAAATATTGTGGATAACGCCATTAAATACACGCCTAAAGGTTCTAATATTTTGATTAAAACTTGGAAGCAGGAAGATAAAGCTGTTATAACCATTGCCGATGACGGCGACGGGATACCCGATGATATGAAAGAGCGGGTATTTGATATGTTTTACAGCGGTGCAAATAAAATAGCCGACAGCCGCCGCAGCTTGGGGCTGGGCTTGTCGCTGTGCCGTTCCATTGTAAATGCACACGGCGGCAAAATAACCGTTTCAGACAACACACCGCACGGCACGGTGTTCACTGTTACATTACCTGCCGGGGAGGTAGAAATTCATGAATAAACCATTGATATTGGTTGTTGAAGATGATAATTCGGTCAAAAATCTTATTACAACAACCCTTAAAGCGCACGATTACAGATACTTAACCGCACCTAACGGTTCCACCGCCATTTTGGAAGCGTCATCGCACAATCCCGATATTGTCCTCTTAGATTTAGGACTTCCCGATATTGACGGCGTTGATGTTATTAAAAAAATCCGCACTTGGTCGAATATGCCGATTATCGTTATCAGCGCACGAAGCGAAGATACCGATAAAATTGACGCACTCAATGCAGGCGCCGACGATTATCTGACCAAACCGTTTTCGGTGGAAGAACTTTTGGCAAGGCTCAGGGTAACGCAAAGGCGGCTTAATATGATACAGAACGAGACCGCCGCCGAAGCGTCCGTTTTCACAAACGGTCAGCTTCGTATAGATTATGCCGCAGGATGCACCTATTTAGGCGATGAAGAATTACACCTTACACCTATTGAATATAAACTTCTGTGTCTGCTTTCAAGAAATATAGGCAAGGTTTTAACCCATACCTTTATTACACAGAGCATTTGGGGCAGTTGTTGGGATAACGATATTGCCTCTCTGCGCGTCTTTATGGCAACGCTCCGCAAAAAACTGGAAAAGGACGCAGATTCTCCACAATATATCCAAACGCATATCGGCGTTGGTTACAGAATGATGAAGGTTGAATAATTTGTTAAACAAAAAATGAATACGCAAAACGGTGCTGTAAATCCTTTTGGTCTTTACAGCACCGTTAATCTTTTATGAAAAAATCAATTCATTATTTATGACTTCCTTTGCTCTGCTGCGGATGTTATTCATTTGAGCAACCCATTTCATTTGATTATCCGCTTTGAGTTTCTCGGTAACACCCTCATGCTCCGCTATCTGTTTTACCAAGCGAAAAAACATCTCCTCAGCCTGTTTGTCAATATCTGAGAGGTAGCCGTTCAGTTTACCGCTTGTCAGCAGATTGAGATAAAAGACCTTACGATTTTGCTTGATATACTGCAAATGTCGCTGTCCCCATAAACCGACAGGCTGTTGTTCTCCTTCGGGCAGTTTTAAACACGGTAGATAGTAGTCACCTTGAAGTTCGAACCAAAGACCGTTCTTTTCGTCATAAATGTACTTTTCCATAATCACGCCTCCTTGTAAATTACTTTGAATTTCTTTTGTTTTGCACCAATGATTTTCAATAGAACTTCATCCACCGCATCGGTGTACTTGCCGTCAGCAATAATCTTGTTCCGCATTTCGTTCAGGCAGTTCACAATCACCCGCCGTTCAAAATCATCAAGCACTATGTAATACTTCTTATCTCGCATATCGAATCCTCCTTTGCCTGTATTGTAACAAAGGAAAGCGCAATTAACGAATGTGCGGACATAACAAAACCCGCCACCTTAGACTTTCATCTAAGATGGCGGTTTCTGTTTCGTATCAGAGCATCACCTTGACGGCAAAGCCGCCGCTAAAGAAGTAGGTGTTCGTCCAATACACGTTTGGTGGAGATGGCGAGAGTCGAACTCGCGTCCGAAAGCATTTCCGCAAAATTTTCTCCGAGCGCAGTCAATGTTTTAATCTTCGCTTCGGCCGTCGCTCATTGACAAGCTGCGGCCTCAGCTATCCCGTCGTTCCCCTGTACCACCGGGCGCCTGCACAGAGTTTTCCTGTATATTCGATGCCGGACTTCAAGCCTACAGGTAAACTTGAGCCGACACGCACAGCTTATGACTGACTAAGCAGCCAGAGCCATTGGTGCGAAATTATTGTTCTTTTTAGCGTTTATATTTAACGTGCCTTTTTTAGGTAGACCGGCAAACTACCGCTCGCTTATTTTGGTTCCACACCCCCGTCGAAACCTTTACACCCCCATAACTATATAATTATTATATATTATAATAGGGTTTTTTGCAACTTCCGCTTAAAACCTCTGCTTCATTTTTCTGTCAATATCTCTTGCAGCATCTCTCTTGGCAATTGATTCTCTCTTGTCGTAATTCTTTTTTCCTCTTGCCACTGCCAATTCAATCTTTGCACGGCCGTCCTCATTTATGTACATCTTAAGCGGTACAATTGTCAGACCTTTCATGGTTGTATATCCTATCAGCTTTTGTATCTCCCTCTTATGGAGCAATAGCTTTCTGGTTCTAAGCGAATCAACATTAAATCTGTTTCCCTGCTCATAAGGGCTTATATTCATGCCGTATATAAATACCTCGCCGTTTTCAATCTTGGCATAACTTTCTTTTATGCTTACCTTGCCTTGTCTTACCGACTTTATTTCAGTTCCCGTAAGAACAATTCCCGCTTCGTATGTCTGTTCTATAAAATAATCGTGCCTCGCCTTTTTATTGTTGGAGACTAACTTTCGTTCTTTTTTGGCCATTGTTTTTCTCCCTTTTGTACCTCTTTAACGGTACATGCTTAAAAATCTAAAAAATTACAGCCTTTCCCAAAATATCATTTTTCAAAGCCTCTGTTTCCTGCTCATTTGTCATATCGGCATCACAGCTTAAAATCAGCGTTTCTTCACAGACAGCTTCAACTCGCCTAAGCAAAATGCCGTTTTCACCGTCTACTGCATAATATGGTCTGCGATATGCCACAATATCGCCCTCTTTAATCCCATCGGTATCAATCAGCCTGAATACAATCGTCTTTTGTCCCGGTTCTATGGACGGAAGCATGGAAGTGCCCGTTACTTCAACAATCATAAAACTGCAATGCACCAATACCGCCATGCAAAATCCCATAAAAGCCGCTGAAAAAACAACAAAAGCTCTTTTCATATGTTCTCCTCTGACAGTCCGGGGCATCCTTTGTATATATCTATCCAAAATACTTAATACTGCTTAGCGGAAAGATTCTAAGCATTACTTTACCGACTACCGTATCACTGTCTATCTGCCCTATTACAGGCGACCTGCTGTCCTGACTGACATAACGGTTATCTCCCATAACAAACAATTTGCCCTCCTCGACGGTTATTTTTCCCATCTCACCGGATGCTCCCTGCTCTGCTACATAAGGCTCGTCTATCAATTCTCCGTTTCTTACAACATATCCGTCCTTTATTTCAATGGTGTCTCCCGGAAGCCCTATTATTCTCTTTATCAGATATTTTTCTTTTCCGTTATCATCAAGAAGTGACGACTTGAAAACTATAATATCTTCGTGCTCCATATCGCCAAACAGATTATATGCTTGCTTGCTCACTATTACATAATCATTAGAGTAAAAATTGGGCTGCATAGACTCTTGTTGTATTATTATAGGTTTAAAAAAGAAAAGCAGCACGGCAGCAATTACTACTGCAATTAAAATATCTCTTATCCATCCCCAGGCTTCTTTCATTTATTTTCTCCACAAATTTATTTTAGCCGAATATATCTTTTTTTATTCTTTCAAATCGCTTCGGCAAAGCACACTCAAATTCTCTTCCCGCAAGATAAGCAAGCGGACTGTCTTCACTGACCTTTAAAAACTTTATCTTATATGCATGAAGCAGCTGTGTAGTAAGACCGTATTTATCTTTCATCATACGATTTACACCTGCATTTCCGTATTTTGAATCCCCGATTATGGGAAACCCTGCCTCCGACAGCTGAAACCTTATCTGGTGGGTTCTTCCCGTATGAATATTAGCTTCTGCCATGGTATATACTTTCTTGCCGGCGGAATACATCAACGGCATAATATCTGTTTCCATTATCTTTCCATCGTCACTTGCAGAAAGTGTTAAGTTACGATTATCATCCTTGGCCATGTTGCTTTTCAAATACAAAGGTGTTTCTATTTTTCCTGACACAATAGTCAAATAAAGCTTCTCCACTCCGTCCCGCTCTCTGAGCATTCTATTAAGTTCTCTCAGCGACGACATGGTTTTTCCAAATAAAACAATGCCTGTAGTATTTCTGTCAAGACGGTTTGCCGGTGCCGGAACAAAAGTTTTCTCAGTTCGAGGGTCATACTCTCCTTTTTCTATCATATATGACAAAACCTGATTCGCCAGATGATTCTTTTTTTCTCTTGAATCTCCGTGAGTCAGAAGTCCGAAAGGCTTATCTGCTATGAGTAAATTCTCATCTTCATATATGATTGAAAACTGTTTTTTAACCTTTTGCCGTTCTTGTGCAATATCAGCTTGCAGTGATGCATATTTTGACTCCTCAATATATATGCACACCTCATCTCCCTGTTCAAGAATGGTTTCCGGTTTTTTTCTCTTACCGTTTACCTTTACATCTTTTCTTATCATTTTGTAGATGTAACCAAGAGACGCTTTCGGAAAATATTTTTTGAGGAATCTGTCAAGCCTTTGATTCCCTTGATTGTCGTTGATTGTTATGTTTACCATGTCAAATATTATACACCAAAACCTCTTGAGAAAAAAGTGCAAATCTGATAAAATGTACATGTTCACTAAGGGAGGAGATTATGAAAAAATTCAAAGATTTTTTATATGATAAAAACGATATTATTATAGCTCTGCTTATTCTTGTTACAGCAACGCTCCTCATAATCTGGAGAATGGATGCGATAATGGAATATCCAAAAACTCTGATTTCAGACACAGGCTCTACTTCCACCGAAACAGATATATCAACTGATTCCGAGGAAGACGAGCAGTCATCTCCTCAGGATGGGTCCGATGGTGATGCTGATGCCGAAAACGACAACTCAGAAGCTTCGGGAATCTCAGACAGCGGTGAGTCACAGTCATTATGGACTGACGGTGTACTGGCAAGAGAAATCAGTATCAATATCAGTGGTTCCAACGCTGCGGAAGCCGTACAATGCCTGGTAAATGCCGGTCTTTTTGCTGATTATAAGGAATATCAATCAGTATGTACAGCCGCAGGACTTGATCACCAGAAAATAAGTGCCGGCAGTTTCACTTTTGCCAAAGGTTCTTCTAAAGCAAATATTGCCGATATCGTTAACTGGGGCTAATTTCAAATGCTTTTAAGGGTGTTCTTTCCATGGGACAATGTCTCCTTGGGAACACCCTTTTTTAATGCCTGTTTATGATTCCTTTGTCAAATGTCGTGGCAGGTTTTTGTTGCCAATGGTGCAGTATTTGTAAGCAAATTCAGATTATACAGCATTTGTTACAAAATAATTTTAACGCTTATCGGTTCAAAAGTTCTATTACCCTCTGTAACTTTCTTCTCTGACTTTGATTCATCATAGGTGCTATACTTCTCAAGACTTCCATCTGTTTATCGTAAGTTATATTGTTTGCCTTAAGCTGACGCTTGATTTTCAAAATTTCTCGTTCAAGTTCTTCGTCACTTTTAGAAGCAAGATAATTCATTGCATCTCTTCCCATATTTTTCCCACTTGAAATCCCAAGTTGTTTAGCTATATCACCTATCATTCTTTCGTCCAATTCCATAAATCAACCTCCTATTTCTGCTTTCTATTACAATCTATGCACGATACGCTGCAAAATTTCATAATATGAAATGTGTATTTAAACGCAAAATGACGAGGAGGTGTACATATGAATAACAATTCGGGAATCATCGGCATTGCTGCGGTAATCCTGATTGCTGCGGCAGCAGGACAGGAACCCTCTTTCTCTTCTCTAAAATCCCATAGTCCAAAGCACACAAGGTATGCCGGTATGCTCCCGGGAGCATTTGATTTGATCAGCGTGCTAAAAGATCTCCACCGTGTTACCGATATAATCAACAGAATGGATAACCTCGGCCAGATGGTTCTAAACCCGCCGCCGGCCCCTAAGCTTCCCTCACCCGGCGACCTTTTAGATAATTCTATGCCTGATCTCAGCGGTATAATCAATAACATCGGTCCTCTTCTTTCGGTTTTAGGCAAGAATACAAATAATTATACGGATAACAGTTTTGATGACGATTATGGCTTTGAAGATTAAAATACAAAATGCCATCTTTTAATCTTTCATTTATTAGTGTATAATATATTAAAGATTTATATAACAATGCGGACGCTTATATTCATTCGCCCGTAATTTTACCGGAGGAAGAAAAATGGCATTAGTAACCACAAAAGAAATGTTTACAAAAGCTTTAAAATCCGATTATGCAATCGGTGCTTTTAATGTTAATAACATGGAAATCATACAGGGCATTGTAGAAGCCGCTCAAGAGGAGAAGTCTGCTTTGATTCTTCAGGTTTCAGCCGGAGCCCGTAAATATGCAAAGCCTGCCTATCTATTAAAATTGGTAGAAGCTGCCATAGAAGATACAGGGCTTGATATCGCTCTTCACCTTGACCACGGAGAAGATTTCGAGATCTGCAAAAAATGCGTAGATGACGGATTTACCTCTGTCATGATAGATGGCTCAAAACACCCATTTGAAGAGAACATTCGTCTTACCAAAGAGGTCGTAGAGTATGCTCACGCACACGGAGTAGTGGTTGAAGCAGAATTAGGCAAGCTTGCAGGTGTGGAAGACAACATAAAAGTAGACGCTCGTTCTGCAACTTTTACAGACCCTGAAGAAGCTGCCGAATTCGTAGAAAAAACGGGTGTAGACTCTCTGGCTATAGCCATAGGCACAAGTCATGGTGCATACAAATTCAAAGGCGATCCATATCTGGATTTTGAAAGACTTAAAACCATTCATAATCTGATTCCGGATACTCCGCTCGTACTTCATGGAGCTTCAACCGTCCTCAGAGAATTCGTAGATAAATGTAACCTATACGGAGGTGATATTCCGGGGGCTCAGGGTGTTCCTGAAGAAATGATAAGAGAGTCGGTTAAATACGGAATATGTAAGGTAAACATAGATACGGATCTTCGTCTTGCACTTACAGCCGAAGTTCGCAAATTCCTTGCAGAAAATCCTGCGGAATTCGACCCTCGTAAGTATCTTGGACCGGGAAGAGATGCAATCAAATCAATGGTACAGCACAAGATTAAAAATGTACTCAATTGTTCAGGCTCTCTGACTCTCTAATGAATATTATTCTATGATAAATGTGATCCTGTAATAAACAGGCTCTGTAATAAATGTCGGGGTGGCTGAGAAAGTTTCTGCCATCTCGATTTTTTATTGCGAAAATACTCAAAAGGCAAGTAAGGAGATATATGCCGAAGTTTAAGTATATGTAACGGCTCAAATATGGTAATAGGGCTTACAGCTTATCATATTTTCACACCGGAATTTACTTCAGTAGTTGCTTTTAGGGATGAAAGTTGGCTGTAAATATCAGGCGGCCGAGTTTAGCCACAAAATTATGGCTTTAACATTATTGCTGCATGGCGACATTTTACGACAATTTTCGACCGGTTAAGGAAGTGGCGGTTCACACCGTCTCTCTCAATTCTTATTGCAAAATTGTACCAAACCTCGATATTTGACACAGAATCAACATTCGGCATAAAGCCACATATAACCAATAAAAGGACTCAGAAATCCGTCATACATCAGCCGGATAATCCGAGTCCTTTTCGTTTTAAAACAAATCGTAATCAGTTGGCAATGCTTCCAAAGGCATAACTGTTTACTCTTAAAGCCCTTATATTGTCTTTAAATACTTCTCTCACTTCAGGGAGAGATGACAAATCCATTGGCTTCACAAGAGATGGTTCTACAGTACCCTTTATGGCCCCTGCCTCTGTCAAAACCTTGTACACAAATTGTGAACAAAAGAAATAATCTTCTCTCTCATATGCCTTGTTAAGCTTGCACATTGTCAGTCCCAAAACACTGTATCTGTATTTGGCACGGTTTTCTTCAAAACGGTTTAATATTTCAACTAACTTTTCATATGCCTTATCACTGATTTTAAGCTCATATACTGCACACTTCATGTCGTCCGAATCGCCCATGATTCCACGGTATACGCTTTCTACAGTAAAGCCTGCGGGCAGCATCAAATGTCTGTATTTTCTTGCAAAAGTATAAAGATGATTAAAACTACTGTCCAGTGAAATGCTTGCATGAGTGAATTCACTTCTTGTTGCCAGATAAATTATTCTTGAACAGATAGTCGTACTCTTTGTCAGTAAAATATATATGCTCTTCATTACGACTCTCCTCCAACTTTTGTTGTTACAACCATTTTACCACAGTAGTTTATGTATTACATTAACAAATTCTTAATAATTCATTTCTATTTTGCGGCAAATTCAGATAACAATTCATTTTTTACATCCCACAGCTTCTGGGAAAGGTCAACATAATATGTCTGTGGATTTTCAAAACGCAATGTTTCATCCCAAAGCGTGTCCACCTGAGCCTTACAATAATCTCTTATTTCATCTACCGACGGGCTTTCATAAACACATTTGCCTTTGTCAAACAGCTGCACCCTGAGATTTCTTACATAATAATCCTTTATCTTTGTGCGCTTCCATATAGCATTAGGGTCAAAAATTTCGTATTCTTCCAATTCCGGCACAGTTTCATCTGCAACTGTTATGACATCGCCTCTTGCCTTTCCTGTCTTTTTGTCATAAAGACGGAACAAATGCTTGAAGCCCGGATTGGTTATTTTTTCTATATTTTCCGAAATTTTAATCTTCGGTATCAGCTTTCCGTCTGTTTCAAGAGCAACAAGCTTATATACTCCGCCGAAAACAGGCTCTGATTTGGCAGTTATAAGTCTCTCGCCAACGCCAAAGGAGTCTATGCATGCCCCCTCAAGTATTACATCTCTGATTATATATTCATCAAGAGAATTGGAAACGACAATCTGGCATTCCTGCAAACCTGCGTCATCCAACATCTTACGAGCCTTTTTTGTAAGATATGCCACATCTCCGGAATCTATTCTTATTCCCATCTTTTTAGGCTTCATTTCCTTAAATACCTTTATGGCTGCCGGAACACCTGATTTAAGCACATTGTATGTGTCAACCAAAAGAGTACAGTTTTCAGGGTATATTTCGGCATACTTCTTAAAAGCAGAATATTCATCCGGATACATCTGTACCCAACTGTGAGCCATAGTTCCAAGGGCCGATATACCGTGGTCTCTGTCGGCTATTGCACATGCAGTTCCTGCACAGCCTCCTATATAAGCGGCTCTTGCTCCGAATATCGCTGCCTCAGCTCCATGAGCTCTTCTTGTTCCGAATTCCATGACACTTCGTCCCTTGGCCGCCCTCACAATACGATTCGCCTTTGTGGCTATAAGACTCTGGTGGTTAATAGTCAGAAGAATCATGGTTTCCACGAATTGCGCCTGCATTACAGGCCCTCTTACGGTAACTATAGGTTCATGAGGGAAAATAGGTGTACCCTCGGGAATCGCCCATACATCACATTCAAATTTGAAGTCTCTCAAATATTGCAGAAATTCTTCACAGAAAATATTTTTACTTCTGAGGTAGTCAATATCTTCATCTGTAAATTCAAGGTTTTTCAGATATTCTATCATCTGCTCGACACCGGCCATTATAGCATAGCCGCCTCCGTCAGGCACTCTTCTGAAAAACATATCGAAATAGGCAATGTCATCTGCCATGCCTGTCTCAAAATAGCCGTTTGCCATGGTGAGTTCATAAAAGTCTGTCAGCATGGTCAGATTCGTTTTGTTTTTCATCTTGGATTTCCTCCGTATTATTTATGGGCGTAAGCAAGCCCTATTTATCCGAGAAGTTTTTTAAGGAATTGTCCGGTGTATGACTCTTTACACAACGCAACTTCCTCAGGAGTTCCCGTAGTTACAATCGTGCCGCCTCGATCTCCGCCGTCAGGTCCCAAGTCTATTATATGGTCGGCTCGTTTGATAACATCTAAATTGTGTTCTATAACTACCACAGTGTTTCCGGCATCCACTAACTTATCCAAAACGGATATAAGTTTATCCACATCTGCAAAGTGAAGCCCTGTTGTCGGTTCGTCAAGAATATATAATGTTTTGCCTGTACTTCTTTTGGAAAGTTCTGTAGCAAGTTTGACTCTCTGTGCTTCTCCGCCCGAAAGCTGAGTTGAGGGCTGTCCCAACTTGATATATCCAAGACCCACTTCATTTAAAGTCTTAAGAGGTCTTGCCACAGCAGGTATGTTCTTAAAGAATTCTACCGCTTCTGTAACGCTCATGTCAAGTACATCAAAAATATTCTTACCCTTATATTTAACTTCCAGAGTCTCTCTGTTGTATCTGTGACCCTTGCAAACCTCACACGGAACATAAACATCAGGTAAAAAGTGCATCTCTATTTTGATTATACCGTCTCCGCCGCATGCCTCGCAGCGACCTCCTTTTACATTGAAGCTGAATCTTCCTTTGCCGAATCCTCGCATCTTTGCTTCCGGAAGTCCGGCAAACAAATCTCTGATTGCTGTAAACATCCCGGTATAAGTCGCCGGGTTTGAACGAGGTGTCCTGCCTATAGGCGATTGGTCTATATCTATAACCTTATCTATATTCTCTATGCCTGTAATCTCGTCATGTTCCCCTGCTTCTTCAAGGGTTTTGTTGGTTATTTTAGAAACTCCCTTGTACAATATCTCATTGACAAGACTGCTTTTTCCGGACCCTGATACTCCTGTTACACAGACAAGTTTGCCAAGAGGTATTTCTACATCTATATTCTTCAGATTATTCTGACGAGCTCCTTTTATGGTAAGAAATTTACCATTTCCCTCTCTTCGCTTTTCCTGCACTTCTATCTTCTTTTTGCCCGAAAGATATTGACCTGTCAATGATTCCTCACATGCCTTTATATCTTCAACCGTTCCCTGAACAACCAACTCTCCGCCGTTTATTCCCGCACCCGGCCCTATATCCACTATGTAATCTGCCGCATACATGGTATCCTCGTCATGCTCCACAACTATCAGCGTATTACCTATGTCAGTCAAATGCCTAAGTGTTAAAAGAAGCTTTTCGTTATCTTTCTGATGAAGTCCTATGCTCGGTTCATCCAATATATAAAGCACTCCGACAAGACTTGAGCCTATCTGGGTTGCCAGCCTTATTCTCTGTGATTCACCGCCTGACAAAGTTCCCGCCGAACGGCTTAGTGTAAGATAGTCCAGTCCCACATCTATGAGAAACTTTAGTCTTGCCTTTATTTCTTTCAAAATCTGATGTGCTATGGCTTTCTCTTTTTCTGAAAGTTCAAGGCTTTCTGTAAAATCCAAAGCCTCTCTTATTGACATCTCCGAAAGCTCAGCTATGTTTTTCCCTCCGACCGTAACTGCAAGAATTTCAGGTTTAAACCTTTTTCCTCTGCATTCAGGACAAAGGTCTATGGTCATATACTCTTCCATTCTTTTTTTGAAATATTCCGATGAAGTCTCACGGTAGCGTCTCTCTATGTTGTTTACAACACCCTCAAAAGGTCTGTCCTGCAAAGATTTGCTTCCTGTGTTGCGGCTGGTATAATAATATTTAAGGTGTCTGTCACCCGTTCCGTAAAGAAGCTCATGTCTGAATTTTTCGGGCAGATCTTTTAACGGCTTGTCTATATCTACTCCGTTATCTTCTGCAAGAGCATTTACCATCTGTCTGTAAAATCCGCTGAATTCCATAGACCCGAATACCACCGACAAAGCTCCGTCAGGAATGCTGAGTTCTTCATTAACTATCTTTGAGGGGTTAAGTTTCTGGGTGTATCCGATTCCGCTGCACGCCGGACATGCTCCAAAAGGTGCATTAAAAGAAAACATACGAGGTTCCAGCTCTTCTATGCTTACTCCGTGATCCGGGCAGGCAAATTTGCTGCTGAAAGTTCTTTCGTAATGCCAATCATAGAAATCCCCCACAACATTTACAAGTCCGTCGCCATGAGCCATAGCAAGCTCGCAAGCCTCGGAAATTCTGCTTTCCTGACCCGGCTTCACCACTATTCTGTCAACAACGATTTCTATGTTATGCTTAAAGGTTTTTTCTAACTTGATTTCGTCCTCGTCTAAAAGTTTTACTTCGCCATCTACTTTAACACGGCTGAAGCCCTCTTTCTTTATTTTTTCAAGAACTTTCTCATGAGTTCCCTTGCGGCCTCTTATTACAGGGGCAAGAATCAAAAGCTTGGTTCCCTCTTGGAATTCCATTATAGTATCGACTATCTGATCCACCGACTGACTGGTTATGGGTTTTCCGCATACAGGACAGTGAGGTCTTCCTATTCTTGCA
>CAJMLH010000027.1 GCA_905214195.1 uncultured bacterium | reverse complement strand
GAGATTCCGTGCTATGAAGGGCTATATGGTTCCAAGAAAGGCCGGCTGGGATACTCACGGACTTCCTGTAGAAATCGAAGTAGAAAAACAACTTAACATGTCCGGTAAGCAGGACATTGAAAAATACGGAATCAAAGAATTTAACCAAAAGTGTCGTGAATCAGTATTTACCTATACCGACATGTGGAGAGAAATGTCGGAGAGAATGGGTTATCTCGTAGATTTAGATAATCCTTATATTACACTGGATAATAATTATATCGAGACAGGTTGGTGGATTCTCAAAAAATTCTTTGACGAGGGTCTTATCTATGAAGGTCATAAGATACTTCCTTATTGTCCGAGATGCGGAACCGGATTGGCTTCACATGAGGTTGCACAAGGATACAAGATGGTCAAGGTTAATACTTTGACTGTCAAATTCAAAAAGGTTGGAACAGAAAACGAGTATTTCTTAGCATGGACAACTACTCCTTGGACTTTAGCTTCCAATGTAGCTTTGACAGTAGGTCCTGATATAGAATATGTCAAAGTACGCATGACTGAGGGCGATGATGAGGGAAATCTCTTCTATGTTGCAAAGGCTTTGGCAGACAAGGTACTTGGACAAGGCAAGTATGAAATTGTTGAAGAAATGAAAGGCAAAGACCTCGAATATATGGAATACGAACAGCTTATGCCGTTCGTAGAAGCAGATAAAAAGGCATTCTTTGTAACATGCATGGATTATGTTTCAGTTGAGGACGGTACGGGAATCGTTCATACTGCTCCTGCATTTGGTGAAGACGACTATCACTGCGGACGCAAGTACGATTTGCCGGTTCTTCAGCCTGTAGATGAAAGAGGATGTTATACCCAGACACCTTGGGCCGGTCGTTTTGTAATGGAAGACGGTCTTGATGTGGAAATCATCAAATATCTGGCTCAGGACAACAAGATTTTTGCTAAGGAAAAAATGGAGCATAATTATCCTCATTGCTGGAGATGCGGTACACCTCTTGTGTATTATGCAAAACCATCATGGTATATAGAAATGAGCAAGCTCAAAGAGCAATTGGTTGCCAATAATAACAGTGTAAACTGGTTCCCTGCATATGTAGGAGAAAAGAGATTTGGAAACTGGCTTGGAGAGGTAAAAGACTGGGCAATTTCTCGTTCCAGATATTGGGGTACACCTATTCCTATCTGGCGCTGCGAATGCGGTCATCTTGAGTGTATAGGTTCAAGAGACGAATTGGTGGAAAAGGCAATTGAGAATATTGACAATACTATAGAACTTCATAGACCTTATGTGGACGATGTTCATATAAAGTGCCCTCATTGCGGCAAACCTATGACAAGAATTTCAGAGGTTATGGACTGTTGGTTTGACTCGGGAGCTATGCCTTTTGCACAATGGCACTATCCGTTTGAGCATAAAGAAGAGTTTGAGGAAAAACTTTTCCCTGCTGACTTTATCTGCGAGGGTATAGACCAGACAAGAGGATGGTTCTATTCTCTTATGGCAATATCAACATTTATAATGGGTAAATCACCATATAAGAATGTTTTAGTAAACGATTTGATACTTGACAAAGAGGGCAAAAAAATGTCCAAGTCAAGAGGCAATACAGTTTCACCTTTTGAGTTGTTCGACAAGTATGGTGCAGATGCAACAAGATGGTATCTTCTCAGTGTTTCACCGGCATGGACACCGACAAAATTTGATGAAGACGGTCTTATAGATGTTGTAAGCAAATTCTTCGGAACACTTAAAAACGTATACAACTTCTTCGTTCTTTATTCAAATCAGGACGACATCGACCCGGCTAAGCTTCAAGTTCCTTATGCAGACAGACCTGAACTCGACAGATGGGTGCTGAGTAAATACAATCAACTGATAGCAGATGTTACAGAATACATGGATCAGTATGATCATATGAAAACTGTGAGAGCTATCAATGATTTTGTAAACGAAGATCTTTCAAACTGGTATATTCGTCGTGCAAGAAGAAGATTCTATGCAGAGGAAATGACTGATGATAAAAAGAGCGTATATGCAACAACATATGAAGTTCTTGTTGGAGTTGCAAAGCTGATAGCTCCTATAGCTCCATTTATTTCCGATGAAATATATGTAAATCTTACAGGTGAAGAAACAGTTCATGTGGCTTATTTCCCTAAGGCAGATATGACTTTGGTTGATAAGGAAGTAGAAGAGAGAATGGACCTTGTAAGAGCGCTTGTTACATTGGGAAGAGGAACAAGAGAAAAAGAAAAGATTAAGGTAAGACAGCCTTTAAGTGAAGTTCTTGTAGACGGTAAGTATGAACAGATTATCAGTGATTTGACTCCGCTTATATTAGAGGAATTAAATGTGAAGAGAGTAGTATTTGAGAACGATTTGGAAAAATATATGAACTTCACACTTAAGCCTAACTTTAAGACGGCAGGACCCGTTCTTGGCGCCAAGATAAAAGCCTTTGGTGCTGCTCTTGCCAAGGCAGACTCTTCAAAGTTTGTATCCGAGATGGAATCTTGCGGAAAAGCAGTTCTTGAATTAGACGGAGAAGCTACAGAAATCACAAAAGACTTTGTAGATGTCAGAATCAATGCAAAAGACGGATTTGCAGTAGCGATGGAAAACAATATATTCACAATTTTAGACACGACCCTTACAGATGAATTGATTGACGAGGGTCTTGCAAGAGAACTTGTTTCAAAGGTTCAGCAGATTCGTAAGCAGAAAGCATTTGAAATGATGGACAATGTGGATATAGTTGTAGACGGCGATGATGCAGTTAAGAATGCGGCAGAAAAGCATAAAGACTATATCATGAAAGAAACTCTTGCATTGAGCCTGAACTTTGGTGAAGCCAAAGATGAGTATGATCTTAACGGACACAAGGCAGGTATTTGCGTAGAAAAAATAAACTAAATTTAAAGGGCGGTTTCCTTCGTATAGGGTTCCGCCCTTTAAGGATTTGTCCCGTAATAAAAAAGGAGTAAAAGGATGAGGGGATTAAGCAGCAGAGAAGCAGAAGAACGGATAAGGCGAGGCCTTGATAATGTTCAGGTCGATTCTTCTACAAGAACAGTCAAAGAAATAGTCAAAGACAATGTATTTACATATTTTAACCTTATATTTACCGTATTGGGCATACTTCTTGTTATAGCAGGCTCTTTCAGAGATTTGACATTTATGCTCATAGTGGCTGCCAACACATTGATAGGAATAGCTCAGGAGATAAGATCGAAAAATACACTGGACAAGCTTAAGCTTCTTAAAATGCCTAAGAGTCATGTTGTCCGTGACGGCAAAGAAAAAGAAGTCCCTGTTGAGAAACTTGTCTTGGATGATATTGTTATTTTGAGAGCCGGAAGTCAGATACCTGCTGATGCAGAAGTTGTTGAGGGAAGCATACAGGTAAATGAAGCTCTCATAACAGGAGAGGCAGACGAAATAACCAAGAATACAGGAACAAAGCTGCTGTCGGGAAGTTTCGTTATTTCCGGCGAATGTCTGGCAAGACTGACAGCCGTCGGAAGAGATTCATATATATCAAAGCTTACTTTGGAAGCAACAAAAGATAAAAAGACAGAAGAATCGGAAATGATAAAATCTCTTGACAGATTGGTAAGAGCCATAGGAATAATAATAATTCCCGTTGGCATAGTCTTGGTAGTTCAGGAGTGGTTCATCCTTGAGGGAGGTTTTAGCGACAGTATTATATCAATGGTTGCAGCTGTTTTGGGAATGATACCGGAGGGTCTTTACATGACGGCAAGTATAGCCATGGTTGTAAGTGCCATGCGCCTTGCACGGAGTGAAGTTCTTGTGCAGAATATGAAGTGTATAGAAACACTTGCCCGTGTAGATGTTTTGTGCGTCGACAAGACAGGAACTATAACAGAAAATGAGATGAAAGTAGACGGTTTTCGTATTGCAGACGAAAGCGATGACGAGGACAAAATATTCAGGATGATAGGAGACCTCGTTCAGCAGCAGAACAAGGATAATATAACCATGGCAGCGCTTCAGAATTTCTTTACGGAAAAAACCGGAAGAGCGGCAAGCACTATATGTCCTTTTTCTTCTAAGTATAAGTATTGCGGTGCAAGCTATAGGGACGGTTCTTTTGTTTTGGGGGCTCCTGAATTCGTCTTAAGAGAAAGTTTTGACAGATATGGCGATTATATCAATCAGATGAGTGAACAAGGCTACAGAGTGTTAGCTTTCGCTTCCGTGGGTGAAATCCCGGAGGGTCAGCCTCTTTCTACTCGTGCGGAATTGTTGGCACTCATATTCCTCACCAATCCCATAAGAAAAGCAGCAAAAGAAACATTTGGCTTTTTTGCGGAAAACGGTGTTGATATAAAAGTAATATCCGGAGATAATCCGGTGACTGTATCCAATGTCGCTCTCGAGGCGGGAATAGAGGGTGCGGAAATGTACATAGATGCAAGGCAGCTTGTAAACGAGAGAGCAATATATGAGGCAGTTGAACGCTATACTGTATTCGGAAGAGTTACACCGGAGCAGAAGAGGATGTTTGTCAAAGCGTTGAAAAGACATGGCAAGACAGTAGGCATGACAGGAGACGGAGTTAATGACATATTGGCATTGAGGGATGCTGATTGTTCTGTTGCAATGGCATCGGGAAGTGAAGCAGCTTCCAATGCGGCTCAACTTGTACTTATGGATTCTGATTTTGCAAGAATGCCATCGGTTGTTGCTGAGGGACGCAGAGTGGTAAACAATATACAAAAGGCGGCGACTCTTTATCTGACTAAGAATATATTTTCGCTGTTTTTGGCATTGTTTTCTGTTATAAATGTGCTGTCATATCCGCTTACTCCATCACAGATAACGCTTATAAGCATGTTTACCATAGGTATACCATCTTTTGTGGTCTCTCTTGAACCAAACAGAGAGTTAATAAAGGGTAAATTTTTGGCAAATGTTTTCAGAATGGCGGCTCCGGCAGGTCTGACAACATTTATAAGCGTAAGCTCTCTTGTGGTTTTCGGAGAAGTATTTGATATAAACAAAGAATGTATATCAACTTCGAGTACCATGCTTGTGGCTCTTGTGGGATTTATGATTCTTTCAAAGGTTCTTAAACCTTCAAACCGTATCCATGTAGCGCTTATAGCGGTGATGATTATAGGAATGGGATACTGTATAGTATTTATGCCGGAAATGTTTGGAATCAGCAGTATATCAATGCAGGCCGCAATGCTGCTGGTGGTGTTCCTTATAGCGACAGAAGCAGTGTTTAGATACATATATAAGTTTTTGGAGCTTGTGGGAAACATAGGCAAAAGAGGCAAAAAGAAAAAAAGAAAACATTAGAAATAAGTTGTAAAATAAGAAGTGTCTTATTTGATACTTCTTATTTTATTGTTTGTTGTATTTTTATATGAATTGGTGTAAAATATATATGTATGGCTCTAATTTAAGGAGGAAATATAGTGCGAAAGTTTAATTTCTTTTGTTCACTTATTCTTGTATTGACAACTACAATAATGATAGTAACATTAGGTCAAAATCTTATTTTGAGAACTACAGGAGGATACACCTTCTATTTTAACGATACGAGAGTTGTAAGCAGAATTTCAAGCACATATGAAAACTCAGAAATGTCCGGTGAGATAGCCTCGTTTATGAATTCATGGAGACCGGATGAATTTCAGATATACGAAGATACCGGATATGACCTTGAGGGTATATTTGATAAGAAAGACAGCGACAATATGCTGGCTGTAAAAAAGGCAGCTGATATAAGCTTTATTCTTTTTCTTGTCAGCACTGTAATAACCGTGGCAATATATGTTTATTTTTTGAAAAACGAATTTAAATTAGTATTGCGAAAGCGAATAGCATTTACAGGCGGACTGACCGGTTTGCTTATAATAGCGGAGATGGTTCTTCTTAAGACTAAGGCAGGTGTTTCTGCACTAATGAGTATTATAGGTCTGAAAACTCTTTCGGAACATTCTGCCCTAAAAATCATATTAGGCGGCGGATTTGCAGATATGGCAGGAAATTTCCTTTTACTGTATACAGTAGTGGCATATCTTGCTGTTCTTTATGTTACCCTTGTGCTTACCAAGCCACCGAGAATATTTTATTAGAGGTAAAGATATGATACTTGTACATTTGGCAAAAGGATTTGAAGAGACAGAGGCTGTAGCTGTTATGGATGTGCTTAGAAGGGCGAATATAGATGCCCACTTTGTATCATTAGGTGTATTCAGACAGGTTATAGGAGCTCATGGTATAATGATTGAAGCCGACTACAGATATGATGAGATAGATTACGGATGCTGCGAAATGATAGTTCTGCCGGGTGGAATGGATGGAACTAAGGGATTGGCTTCACATAGAGGTGTAAAAAAGCAGCTTTTGAATTTTGCAAGAGAAGGTAAGGGCATTGCAGCAATATGCGCCGCCCCCATGATACTGGGTCAGCTTGGTATTCTTGAAGGAAGAAAAGCTACTATCTATCCGGGAATGGAAGAACATTTGATTGGCGCAGAACATGTGGAAGAGGATGTTGTAAGGGATATAAATATAATAACTTCACGAGGACCGAGTACAGCCATGGCGTTTGGATTGGCCATCGTGGAATTTTTCAAAGGAAAGGAAGCGGCCGACGAAGTAGCTAAAGGCCTGCTAATGATATAATGAGTTTTAAAACCGACTTGCACATACATTCGTGGTATTCAGACGGAAAGCTAAGTCCTGCGGAAATAGTAGACAGATATACCGCAGATAAATATGATATGATAGCTATTACCGACCATGAAGTAATTGACGGAATTGAGGAGACAATAGAAGCAGGAAAAGATAAAAATCTCAGAGTGATACCGGGAATAGAGATTGCGACTTCTCATAATGGAACAGAACTTCATATTCTTGGGTACTATTTTGATACAGGCAGCCGGCAGCTCATCGCAAAACTTGAAGAATTGGCCGGCACAAGAAAGAACAGAAATGAAAAAATGCTTATTACCCTACAGAATATGGGTATAGATATAGATAGAGCCGATTTGCTCAAAAGAGAGGGACAGACTTACATAGGAAAACCTGATTTTGCTGCGGCACTGTTAAAAAAAGGATACATAAGCAATACGGCAGAAGCCTTTGAAGACGGTCGTTTTTTGGAATCACCTGAGGTAAGAAGTATCAGACGCCCCAAACCGGAAACAGAAGAAATTCTGAAAATAATAAAAGAAGCCGGCGGCATATCGGTGTTGGCGCACCCATATAGGATAAAAGGTCTTGGAGAAAGGGGAAGCGAAGAATTTAAAACTGCTTTCGATTCATTGCTTAGAGAACTTAAGATTCTTGGTCTTAAAGGTTTGGAGTGTATTTACCCCAAACATTCGGATGAGGAAAGACTGTTTTTTATCAATGAAGCTGCCAAGTATCACATGCATATTACGGAGGGATCTGATTTCCACCGCTAAAAATAAATAACAAGAAGCAGAGGAGATTGAGACGCGTTAGAGACAAAGGGATGACCTTTGTTTTTGGCGTGTTTTTGTTTACTTAAAAAGGAGGATTATATGTATAAAGTAGCAATTATAGGAGCAGGAGTCGTAGGAGCGATGACTGCAAGGAGACTTGCCGCATATGACATCAAACTTGTGGTGCTGGAAAAGGAAAATGATGTGGCAATGGGGCAGTCTAAGGCCAACAGCGGAATAGTTCATTCGGGATATGACCCTACACCGGGAAGCCTCAAGGCTAAACTTAACTTAAAAGGAAATGCAATGATGGAGGAGATTGCCAGACAGCTTAATGTAAGTTTCAGAAGAAACGGCTCTCTCACAGTGGCATTTAACAGCGAAGACTGCGAAACACTCAAAAAGCTTTATAAAAGAGGCATTGAAAATGGTGTTCCCGATTTAAAGCTTATCAGCGGAGACGAAGCACGCAAAATTGAAAAAAATCTTTCCGATAAAGTAGTGATGGCCCTTTACGCAGGTACAGGCGGGATTATCTGTCCTTATGAACTTACAATAGAAGCGATGGGTAACGCAATGGATAACGGAGCAGAGCTTGTAAGAAATTTTGAAGTGTCTTCTATAGAAAAAAAGAACGGAATATTTGTTATAACAGATAAAAATGGAAGAAAAACAGAAGCAGAATATATTGTAAACTGTGCCGGTTTGAATTCAGACAGCATAGCATTTATGGCAGGAGATAATTCGTTTAAGATTACACCGAGAGCAGGAGAGTACATGCTGCTTGATAAAGATGCAGGAACTCTTACCGATACAACGATATTTAAAGTGCCGGATCATATGGGAAAGGGAGTTCTTGCGGCTAAAACTGTGGATGGAAATATTATTCTCGGACCTACCTCAGTAGACAGGACTTCAAAGACGGACGATGATGTAACTGCTGAGGGACTTAAGACAGTAAAAGAGCGTGAGTCACTTTTCTTTGATGAAATACCTTTCGAAAAGGTCATAACACAGTTTACAGGTCTGAGAGCACATGGAGATAAGGGTGATTTTATAATTAACTGCCCCGTTCCGGGATTTATAAATGCAGCAGGCATAGAATCTCCGGGACTTACATCAGCACCTGCAATAGCAGTTGAAATAGAGGAACTTCTAAAGGAAAACGGATTTTCAGCTCCTGAAAATAAGTCATATAACCCGACGAGAGCCACAAGACCCGTATTCAGAAATTTAAGTCCAAAGGAAAAAGACGAACTTATAAAGGAAAATCCCGATTACGGTCATGTGATATGCAGATGTGAGGAAGTAACAAGAGGAGAAATTTTAGATGCAATTCGCACAAACCCGGCTGCTTTGGATGTTGACGGAATCAAACGAAGAACAAGAAGCGGAATGGGAAGATGCCAGGGAGGTTTTTGTATGCCTCAGGTACTCGAAATACTGGCTGAGGAGTTGGGAAAAAATCCCGATGATATAACTAAAAAGGGAGTGAATTCCAAAATCCTTTACGGAAAGATAAAAGGGGGAAATGAGTAATGATAAAGGCTGATGTAGTGGTTATAGGAGCAGGCCCTGCCGGAATGAGTGCAGCAGTATCTGCCAAGAAAGCAGGAGCAAAAAAGGTCGTGCTTATAGAAAGGGATGAGCGAATAGGAGGAATTTTGCAGCAATGCATACACAACGGTTTTGGACTGCACAAATTTAAAGAAGAACTTACAGGACCTGAGTATGGAGAAAGATATGAAAAGGCAGTAAAGGAAGATGACATTGAGATAATGACAGGGACTATGGTAACAGATCTTTCGCCGAACCGCATAGTTACCTGCGTGAATAAATCCGGCCTTATGGAATTTCAGGCAGGCGCAGTGGTTCTTGCCATGGGATGCAGAGAAAGACCAAGAGGAGCATTGAATATTGCAGGGAGCAGACCGGCAGGAGTCATAACGGCGGGAACTGCTCAGAAGTTTGTTAATATCAAGGGATATTTGCCCGGTAAGAAGATAGTCATACTCGGTTCAGGAGATATCGGTCTTATAATGGCACGAAGGATGACACTGGAGGGTGCCGAAGTAAAAGCTGTGTGTGAGATAATGGAGGATTCCGGCGGGCTGACAAGAAATATAGTACAATGTTTGAATGATTTTGGCATACCGCTTAAGCTGGGTCATACAATATCCCGGATACATGGAAGAGAGCGTGTCGAGGGAGTGACAGTGGTTCGTGTAGATGAGAATATGAAGCCTGTTTGCGGCAGCGAAGAATATATAGAATGTGATACTCTGATGCTTTCCGTGGGGCTGATACCTGAGAACGAGCTGAGCAGGAAAGCCGGAATTGCCATAGATTCTAAAACCAAGGGGCCTGTCGTAGATGAAAACAGGCAGACAAGCTGCAAGGGTATATTTGCTTGCGGAAATGTAGTAAAAGTCCATGAATTAGTGGATTTTGTTTCAGAAGAAGGTGAAATCGCAGGAAGGGCCGCAGCTATGTATGCTGCCGGTCTTGAACTTGAAAGTGTTTCTCAAAATAAAAAGAGAATTGCCGAAAAAAAGGGTGTTAAAAATCTCCCCATAGAGGAAAATACAGTAATATGTACCGTATGCCCGGCAGGCTGTAGAGTGAAAGTAAACAAGACGGCAGACGGTTTTGAGGTAACGGGAAATACATGTAATCGAGGAAAAGAGTATGCTATAAGAGAATGTACAAATCCTGTAAGAACACTTACGACAATTATGGCAGCATCCGATGGCCAAATGGTACCTGTAAAAAGTGACAGACCGCTTCCTAAGGATAAGCTTACAGATTGTATGAAAATAATAAATGAAAAAACCTTGAGGTTGCCAATCTCCTTGGGAGATATTATAATAGAAAATATAGGGGGAACGGGAGCAAATATAGTTTGCACCAGAACTTTTAATAAATTATAGACAGGAGATGAAGGAGAAATGTCTGTATTCAGCAGCAGGAAAGTTGCGGCAGCGGTAAGAACAAGGGAAGATTTTGAAATTGCTTTGAAGTCAAAGGTGGATGTTATATTTTTGCTGTATTCCAGCATAATGACTATGAAAACTTATATAGATAAGTGTCATGAAGCTAAGAAAAAGATTTTTATTCATATGGATTTTGTCGAGGGGATAGGAAAGGACAGAGCGGGGCTTGAATTTCTCAAGACTTTGGGAGCAGACGGAATTCTCACGACAAAGACCAACATGATAAGACCGGCAAAGGACCTTGGTCTTGTTACTGTTCAGCGATTTTTCATAGTTGACTCTCACTCAGTTGACACGGCGGTTGAATCCATAAGGATTGCAAAACCTGATGTTGTAGAGATAATGCCGGGAGTGGTAAGTAAAAAGATAAAAGAGTTTGCTCATAAAGTTTCCAACGATATTCTTGCAGGCGGACTTGTTGAATTCAAAGAAGATGTGGATGCAGCAATAGCAGCAGGCGCAACGGCAGTATCTACTGCTGACAGAGAACTGTGGAACTACAGATAAGAAAAGGCAGGTATAAAAATGAAAATCAAATTTTGCGGAGCGTCAATAGGAGTTACAGGCTCTTGCCATCTGATAACGACAGATAAGCATAAGATACTTCTTGACTGCGGACAGTTTCAGGGCGGAAAGTCTATGGAAGTCATGAACAGCGAACCTTTTCCTTTTGAACCATCAGAAATAGAATATGTTATTTTGAGCCATGCTCATATAGACCATTGCGGCAGAATTCCTTTGCTGGTGAAGAGGGGATTCAGCGGTAACATTTACTGTACAGATGCAACGGCAGACTTGCTTGATGTAATGCTTAAAGACAGTGCATATATACATGAAAAGGATGCGGAATGGCAGAGCAAGAAAAATGCCAGAACCGGAAAACCACCGGTGGAGCCTCTGTATACTGTCAAAGATGCCGAAAATGCACTTAAACTCGTCAAACCTGTACTTTATGATCAACTTGTAGAGCTTAATCCGGAGGTCAGCATTGTTTTCAATGATGCCGGACATATATTGGGTTCTGCGATAACAGAACTTTGGATAACAGAGGGTGAAAATACTTCTAAAATTGTATTTTCAGGAGACTTGGGTGTAACTGACAGACCTATATTGAGAGATCCTGTAAAAATTAAAAAGGCCGATTATGTTATTATGGAATCCACTTACGGAAACAGAATGCATCCGGCTAATTCAACAAGTATAGATGAGCTTATAAAAATAACAGTTGACACGGTCAAGAGGGGCGGAAGTGTAATAATCCCATCTTTTGCCGTTGGAAGAACGCAAGAACTCATATATCAGTTCAATATATTTTACGAGCAGCATCCGGAGTATCAAAAGATATTGGAAAATGTCAATGTTTATATAGACAGTCCGATGGCTACGACTGCTACTGAGGTATTCAAGAAAAATGCTCAGGTTTTCGATGAAGAAACCAGAAATTATATATTGAGCGGAGATAATCCACTTGATTTTAAAAATCTAAAATTCACAAGAAATACAGCAGACTCACAGATGCTGAATAATGATAAGTCACCTAAGATTATAATATCAGCCAGCGGAATGTGTGAAGCCGGAAGAATACGCCATCATTTAAAGCATAATCTTTGGGACAGCAGAAACAGTATTGTGTTCGTAGGATATCAGGCAGAGGGAACCCTTGGAAGAATGTTGGTTCAGGGAGCTAAAGAAGTAAGGCTTTTCGGAGAAACCATAATGGTAGGGGCCCGGATTTATAATCTTGAAGGCTTTTCAGGTCATGCAGACCAGAAAGGACTTCTTGACTGGATTGGAGGATTTAAAGTCGAGCCTAAGAGAATTTTCCTTGTACACGGTGAACTTCAGTCCAAGATGGATTTTGCAAAAGAGATAGAGCAGCAGTTTGGATATCATCCTTTAGTTATTACTGAAAATTCAGAATTTGAACTGGAAACGGGAAAACTTCTGAGCAGAGAAGATGTAATAATGGATGCCATGGATGAAGAAAGCGTTAATGAGCTGAAAGAGAAAATCAGCGATATAAAACTTGAGTTAGACAGTATATTGGCAAGCACTCAGGGAGTAATAGAAAACAGAATCTCTGCTGAAAAATTGCAGCAGATAAATAATATCGTTTTAGAACTTGAAAAAGCTTCGGCTAATTTGGGTTCGTCAATAACGGCAGGAGACAGAGATGATACGCCGCTGAGCCGGAAGGAGCAATAAAATGGACAAGGTCATAGTAATAGGAATAGCAGGAGGAACGGGATCCGGTAAAAGCACTATGATAAGAAAAATCAAAGAGGAATTTAACGATGAGATAACAATCCTCAGCCATGATTTTTATTACAAAGAACATAGCAGCATCCCTTTTGAAGAAAGAAAAAAGCTTAATTATGACCATCCCAATGCATTTGATACCGATCTTATGATAAGTCATATAAAAGATCTTCTTCAGTGGAAAGAGATTGAAAGACCTGTATATGATTTTACTATACATAATCGTGTGGACGAGACGGTAACAGTAAAACCGGCAAAGGTTGTAATCGTAGAAGGAATACTTATATTTGAGAATAAGGAACTTCTGGATTTGTTTGATATTAAAGTATTTATAGATACTGATGCAGATGTGAGAATAATAAGAAGAATATTGCGAGATGTCAGAGAAAGAGGCAGAACTCTCGATTCTGTAGTCAATCAATATTTAACAACTGTAAAGCTTATGCATGAGCAATTCGTTGAACCGAGCAAAAAATATGCCGACATTATAGTGCCCGAGGGTGGTTATAATGTGGTGGCTCTTGAAATGCTCAACGAAAGGATTCATGCCTTGCTTAAATAAAAAATAGCCAGCGATGGTTAACCATGGTTGTAATAGCCATGTGTATGTGCCCTCATTACTTGATAAACGGTAATGAGGGTATTTTTATTTTATTGTAAATGCAGACAATGCACAGCAAACATCAAATTACCAAAATATAACATTTAAGTGTCAAAATTTGACATATAATCGAAATGGAAGTTGTATTTCATTGGACAGTGTGATAAACAAAGGCTGAGAGGGGGTTAAATGTATGAAAGATTATCAACAAAAGAGAATGAAAGAATTTGTGCTTCCGGAGGCCGTATATCGGCAGGCACTATGGGCTGCGAAAGATTTGCCCAGGATGAAAAGCAGATTGCAAGAAGTGCAAGGGAAACTCGATGATGTTTCTTCACAGATAGTAAGAGAGAGCAGAATGAGAGGAGCATACAGCGACAGAACAGGTAACATGGCGACAGAATTGGCAAGTCTGTCAGCAAGAACAAAGGCAATAGAGGAGGCTCTTTTGTCTATACCGGAAAAGTATAGAGGTGGTATTGAGAATAAACTTTTCAGAGGAATAGATTTCGGGGATGAATATCACCAAAATACATGGAGAAAGTGGCAGCAAGTTTATTTATATAATGTAGCTATGAATCTGGGACTTTATTAAAAAATAAAAGAATTTAAAAGTTGTCGGTTTATGTCGAAAAAAATATCGTCATAATAACGAAAAAAAGACGGATTGTACTGAAAGCAAGGTTTTAGAGTGGTATTATGGTATTGTAAAAAATTTACAAAGGAGGTGCGATTTGAATAAACGAATAGTCGGCTTTGCCATGATAGCCATTGCCTTGGTAACTATTACTATATGGGAATTTTGGGGGAGAGAGAATATTTCGTATAAATCTGTTTTGGTATTAAAAGAGGACAAAGAACCGTACACAGCAGTAGAGGAAAGGGATTTTGAGATTAAAAAAATCGAATCACCCTCAGATAAAGCTCTTACAGCCAAGGATTTGGAATCCCTTAAGGGAAAAGAAACGGCACAGTATGTAGCTAAGGGAGCAGAACTCAGAAAAGAATATTTTGAACCGTCAAAGTTTGCTATAGGCTCAGACAGTAAAAAAGCGCTTATATCTCTATCTACAGAGTGGCTTTTATCATATCCGCAAACTTTGCGGAGAGGTGATGAGATAAGCCTTTACAGCGGAACTGTGAAATTGATGGATGGAGTAGTTGCACATGCAAAAGACAGCAACGGACAGGAGGTTGTTTCTCAGGACGCCGGCAGGCTGAACAGTTCATCGGTTATAGGATATATAGAGATTATAGGTAATGAAGATTCCTTGGTGGAAATATCAAGACAAGCCGGAGAGGGAAATAAATTTACTCTCATTACAGTCAGATAGGTGGTGAGGATATGAAACAAGAAAAGATATTTTCAGACTTTTTTGACTTGTGCGATGCTGTTGAGGAGATTTTGGAAAGAGAATGGAGCAGCTCAGAAGAATGGGAGAAGCAGATTAGGCTGGAAAGAGAAAAGAAAGCTATCATGGGATATGAGGAAGAAACCAATTTCTATAAAAGAAAAATAGAAGAATTATTGGAGAATATTCCCTCTGTTTCTCAGATGATTATACCACCATGGTACAAGAATCCTTCCGAGGGGATTTTTGCCGAACTGTATGGATTGGCCGGACTTGCACCTTGGGTTTATGATGAAACTGATGAATATAAAAATTCTTCATCGGCTAAACTTATAGGAGATAGGATGTATTGCCTGATAGACGGAAAATCCGAGCTTCAACCTCAAAGAATTTCAGAAAGCAGAAGAAAACAACTCAAAAGAGCATTTTTGCTGGCAACTCCAAAAGAGCGGACAGAAAAGGGATTCCATGAAGTTTATCTGCACAACGGGATAAGGATAACGATTTATTCCGGTGATAGAACAAAAGCAGGTCAGGATGTGATGGTGTTCAGAAAATATGTGCTGAGGGAGCTTACTTTTGAGAAGTTGGCAGAGCTTGGAACTATACCTCCAGACAGTGTGGAGCTTTTTAAAGTTATGGTAAAACTTGGATTCAATGTTTTGTTTTCGGGACAGGTAAGGGCGGGAAAGACGGCATTTATGCAGGTATGGCAGAAAAATGAGGATACTTCACTTGAGGGACTTGCAATATCTACAGATCCGGAAACCCCTTGGCACAGTATTATGCCGGGCGCACCTATTATGCAGATTCTGGCTGACGGCAAAGAATTAGAATCAATATATAAATCTCTTCTAAGAGGTGACAATGATTACATTCTACTTGAGGAGATGAGAGATGCCGCAGCTTTTAAACTGGCTATAGACATAACTTCAATAGGAACAGTAAGGAGCAAAGCGACAATCCATTCAGGAAATCCGGCAGATATACCATATAAAATGGCCTCTGCTGTCCTCTCGGAATATGGGGGCAATATGAAAGCTATGATTGCACAAATATGCAGGAATTTTCATTATGTTTTTCAGCTTTATCAAGTCCCTGCTGACAGAAGTGTGAAAAAATTAAAGTCTATAAGTGAATACAGATATGATGCGTCCAAAGATATTGTTTCTATACATACCATTTGCATGTACGATGAAAAAACAGGTAAATGGAAGTGGAAGTATGATATTGGGGAGGATAAAAAGGATATGGGAAAACTTCAGCCTGACGAGTTTAAGCGTATGGAATCTATGCTCAAACTTCTTGAAAAAAGGAATCCACTAATGGAAAATACGGTTATATATCCAAGGTATTATGGGAATAGAGGAGGTGAGAAAGATAATTGTTGAGGGAGTGCTTATAGCAACATTGATATGGGGTATTTCAGCGTTTTACAGTACCGAGATAAGGATGTTCATCAATGTGATAAAAACGAAAGTTTTCTTTGGTTTAAGTATTCGTGGGAGAGAAAAAAATACAGCAGAGAAAATTGATGTAGAGAAAAAGCCTCATAGAATCAATGATAAGCTGAGGAAACTCATAGGGATAGCATTCGGGATAAGACATAAAAATACGGCAATGTTCTTTTGGACGGCTGCTGTTTTGCCCGCCTTTGCAGTTTTTGTCGTTTTGGCAGGACGAATTTCAACCACGCTTGCATTTTGTGCGAGTGGATTCATGGCTGTTCTTCCGGCTTTGATAATTGCTTTGCGGTTGCAAACTTTGCGAATAAAAAGTTCTAAGGAGGGTGAAATATTGCTTACCGAACTTCTTGACAACTACAAAATAAATTATTTCAATATGCAGCAAGCTATAGAAATTACGGCTGCGACTATAGAAGAAGCTCCAAACTGCAAGAGGCTTCTTTTTGATTTGTCAAAGGGTATAAACAGGGCAGGTGGGAGCAAGGAGCTGAAAGAGCTTATAGATGATTTCAGATTTGCGGTAGATACTTCGTGGGCAGGCGTTCTTGCAGATAATATATATTTTGCTTTGACATCAGGCATAAGGGTTTCGGAAGCCCTCGGAGATTTGCTGAAAACCGTATCTAAAGCAAAAGAAGTCGAAGAAATGGCAGGGAGAGAAAATAACGAATCGGGGCTGATATTGAAATATTTAGTTCCGGCTTGTTATATAATGACTGTATTTGGCGGCATAAAATATTTTGGACTGTCGAGTAGTGAATTTGTAAAATATCAGTTTGGGACGGAGGCCGGTTTGGCATGGTTTATTATGGCAGCGGTTACTTATGGTTTAGCACTGTTTGCGAAGAAATTTTTATCGGTGAGGAAGTTGGATTTATAATCTTTATTACAAGGAAAGGAGATGGGAGTTGGTATACTTTATGTTGGCAGGTTTTTACATAACCGGTATGTTTTTGGCATACGGAGAGGAAATCAAGAAAAGGCTTCCTAATCATATAATTAAGAATTTTGCGGAAAAAAGCAGTGAGGAATTGGGCAAATGGATTGTAAAGCGAAAAAAGGAGATTCCGGATAAAGAACTTTTCAGAAGCAGTATAATACTCAAAAATTTATCACTGGTTAGAAGAGAAACACCGCTTTCAGCAGATTATATATATGAGAAACTTATGGAAAATAGCGGATACTTGAGACCAATGTACGGCGAGATGCTGTCACTTTACAGGAACGGTAAGGATGAGGAAGCTTTCAAAGTTCCTTTTATATTTGTTGGAACAAAGGCGGCTAAAAATTTTGCATTGATACTTTCTAAACTTGATAAGCTAAATCCTGCCGAATTGGTACAACAAATGAACATATTTCAAAATTCAATGATTGATAAACAGGTTACATATGCGGTGAAAAAGGTTCAAAGAAACAGCATAATAATTACGACATTATCAGCAGCATCAATTTTTGTGCTGCTTATTAACTTCGTTGTAGTAGTAGTTTTTATGGACAGTTTGAATATGCTTACATCTGTATTTGCCTAAAGATATAGAGAAAGGAGATAAAATGAAAAACTTAATTATAATAATAGGAACTGTGCTTTTGGGAGTAATCATAGTCAACACAATGGTTCTTGGTGATGAGGGTTCGCTTAAAGATGCAGCAGGAGAAATTGTTGAAAAGGGTACGGGAACTATACTCTCATCACTTGATTTTGGCGGAATGGCCGGAGGCTGACATGAAAAATCTTATAATTATAATGGGTACTATAGTACTTGGGGCATTTATATTCAATATGATGGTGGGAAGTGGAGAAAACAGCCTTAAAAATATCTCACGGAGTGTAATGATTAAAAACATAGAAATGTATAGTGCTAAAGGAGAGTAAAATGAAAGACTTGATAACAACGATAGCTGCTATTTCCATTTTGATGGTGTTTGTTTTGCAATTCTCTGCCAATCAGATTATAATAACCAGAGTTTTAGCTGCTGATCAGATTAGTGACAGCTTTGGCAAGATTATTAAAGAACAGGGATATGTTGAGAATTCTCAGAGAGATGAGTTTGCTTTGAAACTTGCAGGTATATTTGACTGTGAAAAAGGTGAGGTCATTATTGCAGATGATGAAAAGAGTTATAATATAAAAGCACCTATTAAAAATGTTATAGCCTGCGGGAAATTTTTGGGAATTTCAGATGAAGAAAATAAGGCAGATTATAACTTTAAAGGTGAGCTGAAATGAAGAATTTTATAATTACCATCGGCATTATGATACTGATGAGTATGCTTAATCGTTTTCAGTTTGAGTGTTTTGAGATAATGAGATAAAGATATTGTGAATATCGTTAACATGGTTGACAATAAAATTCATATATTGTAAAATAATCCAATATAAAAGGGAGTAACTGACATCATAAGATGTGATATTTGCGACATACCGATTAAAAAATTTTTTAATCCGGAAATATCTTAAATAGTGAGACTTTTAGCGTATATACTAAGATTTATATGGCAGAAGTCTTTTTTTTATTGACTTTGACCGGAAAGGAAGAAAGAATGAAAAAATTGCAACATTATCTTAAAACCGCAGAAGAAACCCTTTCAGAGATGGGGACATCTGTTGAGGGGTTAAGTTCGGCGGAAGCGGAAGTTAGGCTGGCAAAAGACGGAAAAAACAAACTTGAAGAGCCTCCAAAGGATTCTCTGCTTAAAAAATTCTTGTTACAGTTTGCAGACCCTATGATAATAATTCTCATAGTGGCCGCAGCTATATCGGGAATAACATCTTTTTATGCACATGAAGGATTTGCTGATGTAATAATAATAATGGCAGTAGTAATAATAAATGCCGTTTTAGGTGTATATCAGGAAAGCAAGGCAGAAAAGGCGATAGAAGCATTACAGGAAATGGCGGCTGCAACTAGCAAGGTATACAGAGACGGTAAGCTCATAACAGTAAAAAGTGAGGAACTTGTTAAAGGTGATATAGTTGTACTCGAAGCAGGCGACGCAGTTCCTGCCGACGGAAGAATAATCCAGTGTGCAAGTTTGAAAATAGAAGAAGCAGCCTTAACAGGCGAGAGTGTTCCTGTAGAAAAGACAGAAGATGCGCTTGAGTTGGGAGAACAGAAAGAAATACCTTTAGGCGACCGTAAGAACATGGTTTACATGGGAAGTACAGTAGTATACGGAAGAGGTATGGCTGTTGTCTGTGAAACCGGTATGGATACAGAAATGGGCAAGATTGCTGATGCTTTGGCTCAAGCAAAGGAAGGAAAGACTCCATTGCAGATTAAATTGGCTCAGCTCAGCAAAATTTTGACAGTGCTTGTACTTGTAATATGTGCTGTAATTTTTGCAGTAAGCCTTTTGAGAGCAGGAGATATCAGCGGGGCGGTGCTTCTTGATATGTTCATGGTAGCTGTGAGCCTTGCAGTTGCTGCCATACCTGAGGGACTTGCGGCAGTTGTAACCGTGGTTCTTTCTATAGGCGTTACAAATATGAGTAAGAGAAATGCCATAATAAGAAAGCTTACTGCTGTAGAAACTTTAGGATGTGCTCAGATAATATGTTCCGATAAGACAGGAACGCTGACTCAGAATAAGATGACAGTAGTTGATTATTATGGTGATAATCAAAATCTTTTGGCAAAGGCCATGGCATTATGCTGTGATGCAGTCATAGAACCGGGAGACGATACAGCAACAGGAGAACCTACAGAATGTGCTCTTGTAAACTATGCTGCAAAATTGGGAATAGATAAAAAAGCTGCCGAGGCGGAGACCCCAAGAACAGAAGAAGTTCCGTTTGACAGCGGCAGAAAGATGATGAGTACTCTTCATACTGATGAAAAAGCGGGAAGAGTTATACAGTACACCAAAGGAGCTCCTGACGAAGTTCTTAAAAAGTGTACATCCATATTGGACAAAGATCAGAAGAGACCTATAACAGATGAAGATAGAAAACATATTCTTGAAGCGAATAAGGCTATGGCTGACAAGGCATTGAGAGTGCTTATGGCGTCTTATACGGAATATGAGAAAATGCCTGAAAAAGTTTCTGCCGAAACAGTCGAAAAAGATCTTTGTTTCGTAGGATTGGTAGGAATGATAGACCCGGTAAGACCTGAGGTTAAAGATGCAATAGTTGAATGTAACAGCGCAGGAATTACACCTGTAATGATTACAGGAGACCATGTTGACACTGCGGCCGCTATCGGAAAAGAGCTGGGAATTTTAGATGAGAACAGAAGAGCCATCACGGGAGCTATGCTCAATGAGATGGATGATGAAACTTTTGAAAGAGAAATCGAGCATATTGGAGTTTATGCCCGTGTACAGCCTGAGCACAAAGTTCGCATAGTAAATATGTGGAAGAAAAAAGGCTATGTTACAGCTATGACCGGTGATGGTGTAAATGATGCTCCAAGCATTAAATCTGCGGATATCGGAGTGGGAATGGGAATCACAGGAACCGATGTTACAAAGAATGTAGCAGATATGGTTCTTGCCGATGATAATTTTGCTACTATAGTCGGAGCAGTTGCAGAAGGAAGAAGAATATATGATAACATAAGAAAAGCCATTCAGTTCTTGTTGGCTTCCAATATGAGTGAAGTAATCAGTATATTTGTTGCAACCATGCTTGGATTTACAATATTACAGCCTGTTCACCTTTTATGGATTAACTTGGTTACAGACTGCTTCCCTGCATTAGCTTTAGGAGTGGAAAAACCTGAGGCAGATATAATGAAGAGAAGTCCAAGAAAGACTACAGACGGAGTATTCGCAGGTGGTTTGGGTATAGATATGATATACCAGGGCGTTATACTGGCAGGTCTGACTTTGGCAGCATATTTTATAGGCCACTATATGGAATCCGGATTGTGGGAAATTGCTACAAGTCCTGATGGAACTACGATGGCGTTTATGACATTGTCCCTTGCTGAAATTTTCCACGGATTTAATATGCGTTCGCAGCGAGGAAGCCTTTTCAGTATCAAGAACATTAACCCGACCCTTACGCTGGCTGCTATAGCAAGCTTAGTATGCACTACTCTTGTAATATATGTTCCGTTCTTAAGCGAAGCATTTGAATTTGAACATATCAGCTTGGCAGAATACGGTGTTGCATTGTTATTGGCATTTATGATAATACCTATCGTAGAGGTAGTTAAGTTCTTCCAGAGAAAAAATATGGAAAAGAAAGGTTTAAATTAAAACTTTCTAAAACGGCAGTTTGAAATAAAAGCGGTACATTCTTGAAATATAAGGCTGTATCGCTTTTTTAATTAAATGAATTTTGATTTTTTGAAAATAAATTTTTTGTAAAAAATTCAAATAGGGGTTAACAATAAAGAAATGCTATGTTATAATAATCCGGTCAATTGTTAAAAAAACAGCAATAGTTTAACATAATCAATACATCGCAGAAAGGAATGTGGAAATGGGTATTGTTGTAGGAATAGATATAGGGGGAAGCACTACTAAGATAGCAGGATTCAGAGCAGGAAAAATGTTGATACCTGTACAAATCTCTGCTGACAGTGCAGTGGCTTCATTGTTTGGAGCTTTTGGGAAATTTTTGTATGACAATGATTTACAGCTTACAGATATAGGACAAGTTAACCTTACAGGAGTAGGCAGCAGTGAGATAAAGCAGAATATATACGGAGTACCTACTTATAGGGTGGATGAATTCTCTGCAAACGGGGTAGGCGGTGGATATTTTGCCGGAAATAAGAAAGAGTTCATGGTCGTAAGTATGGGTACGGGAACATCTTTTGTTGAAGTCAGAGACAATGTCCCTCGTCATATAGGAGGAATAGGCATAGGAGGAGGTACTATAACCGGACTTTCCAAGCTGATGATAAATACCAATGATGTAGATAAAATACAGGAACTTGCATCCGGAGGAAGAGTTGGAAACATAGATTTAAGAATAGGAGATATTTCCAAGAATCCTCTTCCGGGTCTGGATCTTGAAATTACGGCATCCAACTTTGGAAAGGCATCTTCGAGAGCCAATTGTGAGGATAAGGCAGCCGGAATAGTTCATATGGTTATAGAAACAATATGTCAAACAGCTGTATTGATTTCAAATGGAACGGATATAAGAGATTTTGTTTTGATAGGTAATCTTATAAATTTCCATGAATGTTGGAATGTGTGCGAAATGATAAAAACTATGTACCCGCAGGTTAATTTTATTATTCCGGAAAACGGAGAGTACGCAACTGCCATCGGAACTGCTTTGGCCAGCGAACGCTGTCTTAAACCTATAGAATAAAATATGAGAAACGCATTATATAAAATAATAAATATAATTGTGGCAATGATAGCCGTATTGTGTATAATATCTGTTTCTGTAACCGCTGTGATATTGGCCAGACCTGTTTATTATTGGGATATAGAGCGTCTGGGTATAGATGAAACATCCGGTTACAGCAAAGAGGTGTGTAAGAATAATTATGATGCTTTGATAGACTATAATTTAATCGGCGGTCCGTCTGAATTGAATTTTCCTACTTTTGACATGTCGTTTGAAGGAAAGGTTCATTTTTCGGATGTGAAAAAGATATTTATTACAATGCAAGTTATTGCTTTGACCGGAGTGATACTGCTGCCATGTTTTTTGCTGTATTTGAAGCAGTGGGGAGCGAGTAGGAACAAAACACTGTGGATGAGGCTTACAGGTGTTTTACTGCTTGTTATTGCCGCCGTTGTAGGCGGTGCAATAGTTGTTGACTGGCAATGGACTTTCACTTTTATGCATGAACTGTTTTTCAGTAATGATTATTGGATATTTGACCCTATGACGGATCCGGTAATAAATATATTGCCTGACAGGTATTTTATGCATTGCGGAATAATAATAGCGGTGCTTGTTACAGTAATGGCTGTGCTGCTTGAGATTGGTTACAGGAGGGTGAACAGGCATGATGGAAATCACATTTAAAGGTTTATTTTTCAGATATTACGACAGAAAAATTTCGGATGGTACAATAACTTTTTCAAGATTAGGGATAAGCAAATCAGATTTTACCAAGTTATGTACAGAAGAAAACTTTGTGTTTGATGAAGAAACATTACTCCATGTATGTGAGGTAATGAAGCTGACAGAAGATGAAAAAACGGAGCTTCTTGATGCTGCCAAGAAAATTAGAGGAGTGTAAAGAGGATTTACTTTGATATTAAATTTCGGCCGGCGATGTATGTCAAGTGGTTTGCAAGGACATACATCACCGGCTGATTTTGTTATACATTAAACAGGAAGTGCATTACATCGCCGTCCTTAACGACATAGTCCTTTCCTTCTGACCTTATAAGGCCTTTTTCTTTTGCAGTTGCCAGATTTCCGCCACACTCTATGAGTTTATCATAGGCGATAGTTTCGGCTCTTATAAAACCCTTTTCAAAGTCTGAATGTATTTTTCCGGCAGCTCCCGGAGCCTTTGTGCCTCGTTTGACAGTCCATGCTCTTACTTCAGGTTCGCCGGCAGTAAGGAATGAAATTAAATCAAGAAGTGAATATGAGGCTTTTATAAGTTTGTCTAATCCCGATTCTTTGATACCAAGTTCATTGAGGAATAATTCTCTTTCTTCATCATCAAGCTCTGCAACCTCAGATTCAATTTCCGCACAAATTACAGTAACCTGTGCGTTTTCGCTTTCGGCTATACTGCGAACTTGACGCACATACTCGTTGTCTCCGTCTGCAATTTCTTCATCAGATACATTGGCAACATAGATAATAGGTTTGTAAGATAGCAAGTCAAGAGTTTTAACAAAGGCTGCTTCCTCTTCTTCAAGCTCCATTGCTCTTGCATTTTTTCCTTCACTTAGCCACTCATAAATTCTGTTTAGCAATGAAAGTTCACTTTGCAGAGACTTATCTGCTTTTGCGGCTTTTGAGGTTCTTTGGATTCTTCGCTCCAGGATTTCCATGTCGGAAAGGACTAATTCGGTATTGATGGTTTCAATATCGGATGCCGGATTTATACGGCCGTCAACATGTACTATGTTTGTGTTTTCAAAACATCTTACAACATGAACTATGGCATCCACCTCACGAATGTGTCCTAAAAATTTGTTGCCGAGACCCTCGCCTTTTGACGCACCTTTTACAAGTCCTGCAATGTCACAGAATTCTATAGTTGTATATATTGTTTTTTTTGAATTGTACATTTCATGAAGTACTTTGAGGCGTTCGTCAGGAACTGTTACTACGCCCACATTGGGTTCGATAGTACAAAATGGGTAATTCGCTGCTTCCGCACCGGCTTTTGTAATTGCATTGAATAATGTGCTTTTGCCTACATTAGGCAGACCTACGATACCTAATCTCATTGAATTTCTCCTTTATCTAAAGATTCATTTTTTCGCTTTAATACTATATAAATAACGACGCATACAGCAATTATCAGAATACTGATAAGCTGGGCTTGTCTGAGAGGTCCTATCATAAGACTATCGGTTCTTAATCCTTCAACGAAGAACCGTTCTATTGAATACAGGATTCCGTAAAGACATATTATTTGGCCTTTGAATTTTTGCCTGTGATTTGACATGTATATCAGGAAGATAAACAAAAGCATGCACCAAATAGATTCATATAGAAATGTGGGTTGATATCCCACACCGTCTATTATCTGCGCCCATGGAAGATCTGTGGGTTCTCCGTGAGCTTCTTCGTTAAAGAAGTTACCCCATCTTCCTATGGACTGAGCCAATGCTATAGTAGGTGCAATCAAATCGGCCGCTGAAATAAAGTTTACTTTGTATCTTCTGCATAACAGGTATCCTACTATAAATGACAGTATAAGCCCGCCGTGGATGGCAAGACCGCCGCTTCTTACATCAAATATTTTAGAAAGGTCGTCCGCATAATTTTCCCAACTGAAGATGACATAATAAAGTCGTGCTCCTATCAGGGCAGAGGGTATTATGCCGATTGTAAGGGTCAGTATAAAGTCACGGTCAATTCCATATTGTGGAGCTCGGTAATAACTTATGCCTATGGCAAGAAGAAAACCTGTGCCGATAAGAGCACCATACCACATTATATCAATACCAAATACCGTAAACAGTACAGGATCGGGTGCAATCATATTAAATCCTCCTTTAGCTGCAAGTATGTACTCAAACATACTCTTGATATTATACAAAAAAAACTACCAAATGTCATTAAAGTTTGGTACTATTTTTATATGAAATACGAAAAAATTATAGAGGGAAAATTTGAATCAAGGCCTAATAGATTTATTGCATCGGTAGATATAGGTGGAAAAAAAGAGTTAGCCCATGTGAAAAACACAGGGAGATGTAGCGAACTTTTAATTCCCGGAGTGAAGCTTTATTTACAAGACCACAGTGAAAATATGGGAAAAAGAAAGCTGAAATACAGTTTGATAGGTGTTGAAAAAATCACCGGAAATCAAGCTGTTATAATCAATATGGATTCTCAGGCACCCAACAAAGTAGTAAAAGAAGCTCTTGAGACAGGCCGGATAAAACTGAAAGGGATGGCAGAACTTGAATATATAAAAAGTGAGGTAGTCTACGGAGAATCACGCCTTGATTTTTATGTAAGAGATAAGAATGGACAAGAAGCATATTTGGAGGTAAAGGGCGTAACATTAAAAGAAGATGATGTTGCTCGCTTTCCTGACGCTCCTACAGAAAGGGGAATTAAGCATTTAAAGGAGCTGATTAAAATAAAAGGGGCGGGTAAAAAAGCTTTCGTTATATTTATCATACAGATGAAAGGAATAGAGCGATTTGAACCTAATGACAGGACGCATAAAGCCTTTGGAGACGCTCTTCGCATGGCGGCGGACTATGGAGTAACAGTACTTGCATATGATTGTAAAATTACAGAAGATTCGATTATATGTGATGAAAAAATACCGGTAATACTATAAGAAACCGACCCTGATACGGCTTTTGTTGAATTAGCCGTATTTGGGCCGGTTTCTCTTGAAATTTTGATTTTTTGTTCTATTCTTTGTTGTTTTATCAATTCATTATTAAGCCTGCTACAAGGAAAAAGATTGCAGATACAGAAGCTGCAAGTATACCGTAGGGAGCCTGAGTTAAAGCATGATCAAAGTTGTTGCATCCTGTAGCAGATGATGTTATTACAGTGGCATCCGAATAAAAACAGATATGAGAACCGAAAACGCCTGCGCTTAAAACGGCAGATACTGCAAGGGTGATATCGGCGCCCAGATTTTCTGCCAGAGGAATTACTATAGGCAGCGCTATTATATACATACCCCAGTTGGTTCCTGTTATAAATTCCGTTATAGCCAATGCTATAAAAACTATAAGCGGAAGTAAGGCCGGAGTTATTATTTTAGTTGCGGATGTTATGACAAAATATGTGAAATGTATTTGTTCATTTACTTCGGCAAACAGGAATGCCAGTATCATTAAAAGAATAGGCATCATCATATTTTTGAGACCTTCAAGAGCCACATCCCAGAATTCGTCTGCCGTCATTACTCCTTGCCACATGTAAGAGATGAACATATAGATAAGTGTTATGAGTACACCCATCTGCATATTGAAATCCATGATAACGGTTGCAACTATGAGAATAGCTATAGGTATAAATAGGTTGAACATTTTGGGATTTGTGGGAACTACGCTGTCTTTTCCCGCTCTGATATCTATTTTTTCGCTGTCCGGAGGGGCAAGTGAGCCGCCCTGAGCAACTCTATGAAAAGCGTTTTTCATAGGTCCGAAAATCGGTATAATGCCAAGAATAACCAATGGAACTATGAGAGCTGAAATCCATCCGTAGAAATTGTAAGGTATGGTTTTCATAAAATAGAGTATACCCTCTCCCTCAGGCGCCCAGCCATTGGTTTCTAAGATTCTCGAACAGAATACAGCCCATGTTGAAATAGGTATTACTACACAAAGAGGGGCAGCAGTAGAGTCAACTACATATGACAGAAACTCTCTTGGCACTCGGTGCTTGTCAGTAAGGGTAGTCATACATGAACCTACTGTAAGAGAGTTAAGGTAATCGTCTATAAATATTATAATTCCTAAGAACCAAGTGCAAAGTAATGAAGATTTTTCCGTCTTGGCTTTTGAAGCTATCCACTCACCAAATGCATACGAGCCGCCGGCTTTTTCGATGAGGGCTATTATACTACCCATGAGACCGCATACTATTATAAGCCATGCTATATCTTCGCTCATAAGCACGCTGAGAAGGCCATCGCTGAAGTTCATAAATGTATTGGTTATCCATGTGCCGCCTTCTCCGGGAAGAGGACGAGAAACTATTATGAAACCTATTAAAGAAGCCAAAATGAGAGCTTCAAGAATTCTTTGCGTGGCAAAAATATATATAATTAAAAATATTGCAGGTATAAGAGAAAAAATACCGAATTCAGTTACATTTTCAGGCAAAAGCGTCGTTAGAAGAACTGTAGTAATGATTACAGCTGATATTATAAAAAGTGTTTTTTTGCCGTTGAATTCAGTTTTTTGATGTGTAAAGATTTTTAACAATGAATATCCCTCCTTTTGCCTATTTGAAAAAATAAGCAAGGACAATTATAACAAAAAAAACGATGAATTCAATATTTTTTATACCGAATAATGGATAATTAGTTGACCTAT
>CAJMLH010000026.1 GCA_905214195.1 uncultured bacterium | reverse complement strand
ATTTAGACACCTATTTGTTGTCTGTTTTGCAAAAAATCGGAGTTTCTGGCAACAATCATCGAAGAGGTGGCAAACAGTAGCTTATAGGGTTATATGACAACTTATAGGGTTATAGGGCAAAACATTTATTATAGAACCAACTTTGACACAGAGCCGGAATTACAAAAGGCCGCCCCTTAACGGAGCGGCCGATAAAACCTTATTGGCTTATATCTTATTTTGTAGTTGCATCATAGAGTTCTTCTGCGTTATCCCATTCAGCGATGATTTCAGGGATTACTTTGTAGAGGTCTCCTACGATACCGTAATCAGCTACTTCAAAGATAGGAGCATCCGGATCCTTGTTGATAGCAACGATGCAGTTTGAAGTCTGCATACCTGCTAAGTGCTGGATAGCACCGGAAATACCGCAAGCGAAGTAGATTTCAGGCTTAACAGTTGTACCTGTCTGACCTACCTGGTGTGAGTGATCAATCCAACCTGCGTCTACACAAGCACGAGATGAACCTACAACTCCGCCAACCTTGTCAGCGAACTGCTTGATCAGTTCAAATCCGGAAGCATCACCAAGACCACGACCGCCGGAGCAGATGATCTTAGCGTCAGTTAAGGAAACCATTTCCTTCATTGACTTAACGATATCTTTGATTTCTACTCTGATATCTTCTTTGGAGATTTCAGGTTTAACATTTACAACTTCACCTGTAGCTCCAACTTCTCTTTCCTGTTTCTGCATTACTCCAGGTCTTACTGTAGACATCTGAGGTCTTGTCTTAGGGCAGATGATAGTAGCCATCAGGTTACCACCGAATGCAGGACGAGTCTGCTTGATTCCTGTTGAAGGATCGTTAGGGTCCAGAGTGGAAGTATCTAATGTAGTGTTAGCCTTTGCAAAGTCGATGTACTTGGAAACCTTAACATCAAGGTGAGTACAGTCAGCAGTCAGACCTGTATTGCATCTTGCTGCAATTCTTGGAGCGAAGTCACGACCAATGTGAGTTGCACCGTAAAGAACGATTTCAGGCTTGTATTCATCGATTAACTGCTTCATAACCTTAGTGTATCCGTCAGTTGTGAAGTTTTCAAGTAATGGATCCTGAACCATGTATACTTTTTCAGCACCGTATTCGAAACATTCCTGTGCTAAGTGGTCGATGTTGTTACCGATAAGAACTGCGCAGATCTGAGTATCTTCGCTGATGTCCTTAGCAAGTCTCTTACCTTCTCCTATAAGTTCCAGAGCTACATTCTGGATTTTGCCCTGTCTCTGTTCAGCAAATACCCAAATGTGCTTGTAAGCTGAAAGGTCAACCTTTTCTGCTTCAGGAGCAGCTTCGATAGCATCGAATTTACATTTTGCAATACAAGCATTACAGTTTGTACACTTACTTTCGTCAACAACTGCAATTCTGTCTACAATTTTCAAAGCGTCAAATGGGCAGGCTTTAGCACAGAGGGAGCAGCCTTTACATTTATCATTTATAATTTTAATAGCCATTTTTATTCCTCCTTCTAAAATTAGATGATGTGCTTACCTTTAAGCTGAATCAGCAGGTTCTTAGCCTGTTCGTTTTCAGAATCTCCGGCAACTTTCTGGCCAGGAGCCTTAGGAGCCGGTGTAAATGATCTGAATACATTTGTAGGGGAAGCTTCAAGACCAACCTTAGTCAGGTCAACTTCGATGTCCTTAGCATTCCAAACCTTGATATCTTTCTGAGCAAAGATTCCATTCATGCTCATATATCTTGGCTCATTCAGTTCCTTGATTGCAGTAAGCATGCAAGGAGTCTGGATTCCGATTACTTCATAACCGTCTTCCAACTGTCTCTTAACTGTGATGTCCTTTAAGTTGTCTGCAATTTCAAATTCTTCAACATATGTAACCTGTGGAAGATCTAATTTTTCTGCAATCTGAGGACCTACCTGAGCAGTGTCTCCGTCGATAGCCTGTCTTCCTGCGAAGATCAGGTCAGCAGGACCGTTTTCTTTTTCCCACTTCTTGATAGCAGCTTCCAGAGTATTGGAAGTAGCCCAAGTGTCGGAACCACCTACTGCTCTGTCGGATACAAGGATACCCTCGTCAGCTCCCTTAGCGATACATTCAAACAGTAAGTCGCTTGCCTGAGGAGGTCCCATAGATACAACTGTAACAGTTACATCGTCATATTTATCTTTAATCTTTAATGCTTCTTCTAAAGCGTTAGCGTCGTCGTGGTTCAGGATTGACGGAACGCCATCTCTGATCAGAGTACCTGTCTTAGGATTGATCTTGATAACGTTTGTATCAGGAACCTGCTTTGCGCATACGATAATCTTAAATGCCATTTCAATTTCCTCCTACAATCTTATTTCTTGAAAGTCTTGCCAGCGATTACCATTCTCTGAACTTCTGAAGTACCTTCGTAGATTTCAGTAATCTTAGCGTCTCTCATCATTCTTTCTACCGGATAATCCTTAGTGTATCCGTAACCGCCGTGGTACTGTACGCACTTAGTGGTAACTTCCATAGCAGTTTCTGCAGCGAACAGCTTAGCCATAGCAGCAGCTTCACCGTAGTTCATGTGCTTGTCTTTCATGTCTGCAGCTTTGTAGATTAACAGTCTTGCAGCTTCAATCTTAGTCTTAAGATCAGCCATTGCAAACTGTAATGCCTGCATCTGGGACAGCTTCTTACCGAACTGCTTTCTTGCGTTCATGTATTCAACTGTTACATCGAAAGCTCCCTGAGCAATACCCAGTGCCTGTGAAGCGATACCGATACGACCTCCGTCAAGAGTTGACATAGCAACCTTGAATCCGTCGCCAACCTGACCTAAAAGTCTGTCTTCAGGAATTACGCAGTTCTGGAAAATAAGTTCTGTAGTTGAGGATGCACAGATACCCATCTTGTCTTCTGTCTTACCGATTGAGAAACCTTCGTCTCCCTTTTCTACGATAAATGCAGAAATTCCGTGGTTACCCTTGGACTTGTCTGTCATAGCCATTACTACGAAAACATCAGCATATCCACCGTTAGTGATGAATACTTTAGCTCCGTTTAAAATCCACTTTCCGTCTACCAGTTCAGCTCTTGTCTGCTGTCCTGATGCGTCTGTACCTGCGTTAGGTTCAGTAAGACCGAAAGCACCTAATTTCTTGCCGCTTAATAAATCCGGCAGATATTTTCTCTTCTGATCTTCATTACCCCAGTTGAAGATAGGCCAGCAGCAAAGTGATGTATGTGCTGAGCAGATTACGCCTGTTGAAGCGCAAACTCTTGATAATTCTTCTACTGTGATTGCGTATGAAATGTGGTCTCCGCCTGCTCCGCCGTATTCAGTAGGGAACGGTACGCCTAACATGCCATACTTAGCCATTTTTTCAACAGTCTCTACAGGAAATCTGTGTTCCTGGTCGATTTCTGCTGCTAACGGTTCTACTTCGTTAGTGGCAAATTCTCTTACCAATTTTCTTACGAATTCCTGTTCCTTCGTTAATTGAAAGTTCATTTAAATGCCTCCTTAAATTATTAATAACGGGGTCCTTCTTTGGACAGTATCCGTATTTTTAACCTGTTACTTTCTCTTCTGAAAAGATAACATACATACATATCTATTAAACCACTTTTTTGTTAAAAGAGCAACAAAATTTTGCATGAAAAAGCGAAAAAAGTCGAAAAAAAATCAATCCAAATTCTGTAACTTACTTTTTATGTCAAAAAGTGATTTTTTCTGACATTATTTTCAAACTTTTTCTTTCTATTCTGCAAACTTGTACTTGTGATATTCCTATCATTTTTGCAACCTGTGATTGGGTCATATCCTTATAATATCTGAGAATCATAATCTGTCTTGCTTTAGGCTCAAGACCGCTTATCATAGAAGCCAAATCCATCCTCGTTACATTTAGTTCTTCTTCGTTTTCTGTCGATACAGAACTGTCTGCAATTTCCGGTTTGTCAAACTCTTCAATATTACTCACCGCATCTGCCGCCTGCACCGCCTGAGTCACTCTCTCTAAAGAAAATCCCGTAATTTCCGATAATTCACTGAGCTTAGGCGACCTTCCCTTTTCTGACAAAAACATGTTTTCCGCATTACGAATGACTGCGGCATCTGACTTAAGACTTCTGCTTACCTTTATAAGCCCTCTGTCTCTTATCTGAGATTTGATTTCTCCTGCTATGAGCGGCACTGCATATGTGGAAAATCTATAACCTCTCTCAGGGTCAAACCTTTCAGCCGCCTTGATAAGCCCTATGTAACCTATCTGAATCAAGTCTTCTGCTTCTTCTCCATACACATGAGAAAGCCGCAGAGCAATGGACTTCACAAGTCCCGTATGCTTTGCGACTATATCTTCAAGATTACAGCCGGATTTACTCCCCTGTTCGTATTTATATTCCATAATATGTATCCAGCTTTTTCACCATAGTTACTGTTGTTCCTTCTCCCGGTTTGGACTCCACCTTTATCTTATCCATAAAGCTCTCCATGACCGTAAATCCCATTCCGGAACGATTTTCGTCGGTATCGGTTGTATATAACGGTTCCATAGCCTTTGACACATCTTCTATTCCTACGCCCTTATCGGATATTTTTATCATTACGGTGTCATTTGATATAAACGAAAACTCCATGATAACACTGCCGCCTTCTTTTTTATATCCGTGTATTGCTGCATTACTGAAAGCCTCCGAAACTGCCGTTTTAATTTCAGTCAATTCTTCAACGGTAGGGTCTGCTTGTGAAACATATGCGGCAGCTATAGCTCTTGCCAAACTTTGATTCTCCAAATTTCCATCCAGTTGTGTTTTTAATTCTCTGTCCATTAAGAAACTTCCTTTCTTTTGAAGCTATCGACGGCCTCCTCTTTAGTATCGTAATAATCTATTATTGAAAACACACCCGCCATGTTTAAAATATTTCTTACGGGTTTTGAACAAGCACAGATTGCTATTCCGGCTCCTTGCTCCTTAAGTTTTCTGTATCTGCCCAATATCATTCCTATTCCTGAACTGTCCATAAAATTGACTCCTCTGAAATCAAAAATAAGATTTGCCATACGATAATTTTCAAAAGCGCTGTCTATCTTTTCTCTCGCAGTTTCGGCCGAATGATGATCCAATTCTCCAAAAAGTTCAGTTATCAGCGTACTACCGGCAACACTGAATATAATCTCCATCTTCAAACACCTCCCGTCTTATGGTTCCCCTATCATTTCTTTTAGCAATTTCGCATATTGTTATTAAATACCGTTTGCCTATGAGCTATAAATATATTATACTACCTGTCCGCCCTGCTTGTCTTTGACATAAAATGTCAAATCAGAACTACTTTTGTCGATTAAAGTTAATGAATACAAAAATGCTCTATGTCTAATGCTTTGGCAAAATAGCAGTGGTGCACTGAATGTAATGAATTTTGTACTGCGTTGGGCTTGTGGCAATCGGTGAAATATATGTGCATCCTGAACTGTACTGAATTATACTGAGCTGTACTGAACTTTCCCCCATGTTCCCAATGTCGTGGAAGTGTTGGCTAAATTTATGGTTTTCAGCGAAACAGCCAACAAATCAATTCCTGAGCCAGTCGAAATTTGTCATAAAATGTCGTCCGGTTACCATTTCTTTTATTTTAGGAAATTTTGACAACATTTTCCCACTAAAATGTTGTCATTCTGAGCCTTTATTTGAAAATCTGCCAACATTTAGCTCTCCGGAGACTACTTTCGACGAATTTAGACACCTGTTTGTTGTCTGTTTTGCAAAAAATCGGAGTTTCTGACAACAAGTATCGCATCGGTGGCATGAACTGTACCCAATAAAGTGGACACGGATAGAAGAGCAGAAAACCTAAAAAAGAGTAAAAACAACCGGGTAATATGGACAGCCCCTTATGCCTAACATCCAAATACCCAATCACAAAATGGCAAGACCATTTTTCAAACACTCATATACCTACTACCTGAAATATTACCATTCACTACAGAACAAATCAGAATACTTAGAGAAAACCCATATACAACTGAGGTAAGCGCAAAGAAAATATACTACACTTTTGATTTCAAGATATTTGCAATGAAAAAGGTCGAAGCAGGTCTTACTTCCGTAGAGATATTTAAGTTAGCCGGTTATGATCCCAATATCCTCGGAAAACAACGCATATACATGTACATCAAAAATCTTAAAAAAAAGCAAACTCACCTGAGGGACTCAAGCCTCCAAAATGCATCAAAAGAACACAGGAATTTGCAGAGCAGGATCTTTCAAAGAAACAAATGCAGACTGCAATGAAACAGATGCAAAAGCAGATCATATACTTGCAGCAACAGATAGACTTTCTAAAAAAACGAAAGCCGTCAGGATGCAAAGCAAGAAGAAAGATTAGAAGTGAAAGCTTTTGCAGAATGCTGCGAAATGATAAAAAAAACATCCGAGGAAAAAAGCAATCTGCTAACAATAAAGGACATGTGCATACTCAGCGGAATCTCACGCTCAGGATATTACAGATACATACAGGAACCGGAGAAGAAGTTTGAAAAAGAAGCAAGAGATAAAGAAGCTTTCAAGCTTATCCTAAAGGCATATGAACACAGAGGCTATGCAAAAGGAACAAGAGGGATACACATGAGACTGTTACATATGGGAATATGAATGAATCTGAAGAAGACACGAATGCTCATGAGGAAATACGGACTTTTCTGTCCTATACGAAAAGCAAACCCATATCGTAGGATGATGAAAGAAATGAAGACCAATGCTGTAGCTGATAATCATGTAAAGAGACAATTCAGAGAGCATGGAGCGAGGAAGATATTACTGACAGATATCACATACATTCCTATGTCAAAAGGTGGATATTGGTATCTTTGCGTGATAAAAGACGCATATACAAAACAGATTTTATCATATGAACTAAGTGAATCACTAAAAGTGGATTTTGTACTTAAGACAGTGGAAAAGCTGATAAAGAACCATGGGATAAGTCTTGATGATGAGGCTATGATACACATTAATCAGGGATGTCATTATACGAGTGTGAAATTCAGGGAGTTAATCTGAGATTATGGGCTCAGGCAATCCATGTCAAGGAAAGGAAACTGTTGGGACAATGCACCGCAAGAGAGCTTTTTGGGTCATATGAAAGATGAGCTTTCTGTAAAGGAAAGCAGATGGAAAACAATAGAGGAAGCCGGAAAAGACATAAAAGATTGGATGGATTATTACAACAAAGACAGATATCAATGGGAGCTGAGTAAGCTCAGCCCCGATGAATTTTACGAATACATAACAACTAAAGTATATCCCATATCAGGAGTTTAGGGAATCAGGTAAAACATTCTTCAAACTGTCCACACAATGGGGTACAGTTCAAAATCAGCCGTGCTGTAACATTTGGCAACAAAAAAATTGAGATAGCTGAAAATTATCTTCAGCCACCTCAACATTTATTACGAAATCACCAAACCCGACAAACTTTGCAAAATTTGCAAATCGTTTGCCGACAGTTAATATTCATACTATCTCTACTTATGATATGCTTCATTGCGAATGATTTTAAAAGACCTGTATATTTGCTCCAGCAATATAACTCTCATCATCTGGTGAGGGAAAGTCATTCTGGAAAAAGACAATTTAAAATCAGCTCTTTTGCTCACATCTTTGCTAAGTCCAAGACTTCCTCCTATTATAAAAGTGATATGGCTCTTTCCGCTCAGAGGAATCTCTTCAATTTTTTGAGCAAGCTCCTCCGAAGAAAGATTTTTCCCTCCTATTTCAAGACTGACAACATAGCTTCCATCTTTTACATGCTTAAGAATATTTTCCCCCTCATCATCAATAACCGCCGCCTCCTGCGCAGCGGAAGCCTTGTCCGGCAGCCTGCTCTCCTTTAACTCTGTTATTTCCATGTCGCAATACTTGGACAATCTTTTCATATATTCGCCAACAGCCTCTGTCCAGTACCTTTCTTTAAGCTTTCCTATACATATTACTTGTATTTTCATATTTAAAGTCCCCATTCAAGTTCAAACAGTAACAAGATCACCCATTTCTTTTGGATGAATCACCGAAAGTTTAAGGTGCTTTCCTACATAAAATCCTCGTTCTTCCAATATATTGCTCACCGTTAACATCGCTTGCTGAGGTGTATTGTTCTCACCACTGAGATGTGCCAGCAATATGCAAGGAATTTTAGGAGAAGAGAGTCTTTCAAGAAAGTCAGCTATACATTTACCTGCCGCTTCATTTGAAAGATGTCCTTTATTACTTAGAATACGATGCTTCACATGATATGGATATCTGCCGTAAAGCAATATGTTTTCCTCATGATTGGCCTCTATAATCAATATATCGGAATCCTGTATGGCCCTTTCAATTTCTTCAGTAATCATTCCCGTATCTGTAACCACAGATATTTTCTTTCCGTTTCTCATAAAAGAATACCCTACCGGTTCTCTTGCATCGTGAGACACACAAAAGGCCTTAACTTCTATATCTCCGATGTTGAAATCACTTCCGCCTTTTATTATTTCAACCCTTTCCCTTGGTATTTCTTTTCCTTTTTCTTCAAGAGCCTTTATTGTTCCCTCAGTAACATAAAAACTCTGTCTGTTAGACTTCTTGCAATATGCCGAAGCTCCTCTTACATGGTCTATGTGTTCATGAGTCAAAACGATACCGTTCATTTCCCAGAACTTAACATCCATCATTTCAAGGTTTTTATTGACTGCAGCACAGCTTATACCTGCGTCAAGCAATATGTATGTCCTGTTGCTTCTTATGAGATAACAATTTCCGCTGCTGCTGCTTGCCATTGGGCAAATGCCTAAATTCATGTGATAAGTTCTCCTGCTTTCTTGTATTTTACTTAAGAATTATACCACTTTTTCGTTGTAAAATCACTGAAAATAAGCCATAATATAGTAAGAACAATTATAAAGGGGAAACAAAATGAGCATTATAAGAATGTACACAGACGGCGGCTGCTCCGGCAATCAGTCCTCATGCAATATCGGCGGTTGGGGCAGTATACTTGAAATGGGAGAACACCGAAAGGAATTATGGGGCGGAGAGGTCAACACCACCAACAACAGAATGGAACTTACGGCAGTCATTGAAGCTTTTAAGGCACTGAAAAGAGATGGTCTTACCATACATGTCTTTTCTGACAGTGCCTATGTTGCAAACTGTTTCAGAGAAAAATGGTACGAATCGTGGGAAAAGAACAAATGGAGAAACGCAGCCCACAAGGCTGTTGAAAATCAAGAGCTTTGGAAAGAGCTTCTATCTCTTGTCAGAAAACACGATGTCAGCTTTTATCGTGTAAAGGGCCATGTCAAGGTGCCCAAAACAAATGACGGCTCTCTTCCTCAAAGTCCATCTCTTACAGCATTGTATGAAAAATTTCTAACATGGAACGGAAGCCAATTCTCCTATGAAGATTTCTTATATATAACCAAGATGAATAACCTTGCCGACCAACTGGCAGGAAAGGGAATCGATTCTTTGAGAGGGGAAAAAGACGCAGGCTGACAGTCAAAAAATAAAACGACAGCAGAGGGAATCCTATGTATAATTGATTCTGCTCTGCTGTTTTTGATTTTTATTCTATACCGATTTCTATTATTTCTTCAGAATCAACTGCCGCCGCTATAAGTGCTTCGCAGTCCAGCTTGCTCTCCGAATCCAAGATTCGTTCAAGCCGTGGTTTTGTTGTCGGATGCTTAGGTAAAAATACAGTACAGCAATCTTCATATGGCTCTATGGATTTTTCATAAGTTCCGATTTCTTTTGCTTTTTCCATTATATCAACCTTATCCATAGCGATAAGCGGTCTCATCACCGGTTTGCTGACAGAAGCATCTGTTACTACAAGTGATTCGGCAGTTTGGCTTGCAACCTGCCCAAGATTTTCACCTGTAATCAACATCATACAGTTTCTTTTTTCTGCTATTTTCTCAGCAATACGCATCATAAACCTGCGCACCAATATGGTAGTTTCCTCCTCCGGACAGTTTATGACTATCTGTTCCTGTATAGGAAGAAGATTTATCACATGCATCTTAAAGTGTCCGCAGTATGAGGCTAATATTTCTGCCAATTCTTCTACTTTCTGCTGCGCTCTCGGACTTGTATACGGATAAGAGTGGAAGTGTACTGCTTCTATAAGCATACCTCTCTTTGCCATCATCCATGCTGCCACAGGGCTGTCTATGCCGCCTGAAAGTAATACCAGTCCTTTTCCGTTGGTTCCCAGAGGCAATCCTCCAAATCCCCGGATTTTTCCCTCGTATATATATGCTCTGTCGTGTCTTACATCTACATGAAGAAGCACATCAGGTTCGTGGACATTGACTTTTAAAACTTTGCAACCAATAAGAACCTTTGCTCCGATTATTCTTCCTATTTCAGGTGATTTTACAGGGAAGTTCTTGTCTGCTCGTTTTGCCTCTACCTTAAAGGTGCTTACCCCTCGTTTTTCAATCAAATCCATCATATAGTCCACAGCGGCTTGACCTATTTTATCAAGTTCAGGTTCAGCTTCTATAGCCTTGCTTACAGAATCAACTCCAAACACTTTAGTTATTTCTTTAATTACAGCATCAATATCAAGATGCTTTTCGGCTCTTACAAATATAAGACCCTCTTGGCGTTTCACATCTATACCGTCAAACTTCTTCAGATTTTTTCTTATTCTGTCTGATAGCATACGCTCAAAATAAGGTTTGTTCATTCCCTTAAGAGCCACTTCTCCGCATCTGACTATCAGGATATTCTGTTCATTCATAATTTCTCCTCTACCTAAAGCTTCCTAACTTTCTGAACTTATTAACTGCCTGTTTTACCTTTTCTGTCACGAAATCCATCTCTTCTATAGTATTAAACTCACTAAAGCTGAATCTCACAGTACCCTCTATAGCCTTTTGGCTCAAGCCCATAGACTGAAGAACATGACTTTGTCCTTTCTTGTTTGACGAACATGCAGATCCGGTTGATACAAATATTCCGTCTTGTTCAAGAGTATGGAGAAGCACTTCGCCCCTTGTTCCGATAAAAGATATGCTCAGCACCGATGGTCCTGCCCATTGATCCTGCGGGCTATTGACAACTATATCCTTTATCTCTGCTCTGATTCCCTCAAGAAGCCGATTTCGTGCTTCTGTCATGGCAGTAACTCTCTTGGAAAAGTTTTCATAAGAAATATCGATTGCTCGTCCAAAACCTGCAATACCCGCAGTATTTTCAGTACCTGAGCGCATATTTTTTTCCTGACCGCCTCCTATCAGATACGGAGGTACAGACACTCCTTTTCTTATATAAAGTCCGCCTATTCCTTTAGGTCCATGTATTTTATGGCCGCTGACTGACATCATGTCTATGCCGTTTAAGTTAATTGGAATCTTGCCATAGGCCTGCACTGCGTCTGTATGCAGCAATATGTCACATCCGTGTTCCTTATTAAATCTGTTCTTTATGTCGGCAATTTCTTTCAATGGCATTACAGTACCTGTTTCATTGTTTACTGCCATCACCGATATCATAACCGTGTCTTCTGTAATAGCATCTTTTAGCTGTTTTATGTCAAGACGGCACTTATCGTCAACACCTATATATTCAACCTCAAATCCCATAGCCTCAAGCCTTGCAGCAGGTTCGAGCACAGCAGGATGTTCTACCTTTGTGGTTATAACCTTTTTCCCTCTCGCCTTGCGTGAAAGTGCTCCCTCAAGCAATGCCGTATTATCTGATTCAGTTCCGCACGAAGTAAAATAAACTTCATCTTCAGAAGCTCCTATAGATTTTGCAAATGTTTTTCTTGCAGTTTTAACATACTTTTCTGCTGTTACGCCAAGCCAATGCAGAGAAGACGGGTTTCCGAAATCTTCTCTCAGCACCTTTGTCATAACATCAACCACTTCACCATAAGGCTTTGTAGTAGAACTGTTGTCTAAATAAACAAACATGTTTCCCCTCTCTTTATTCTTTATCTGCTTCTACTCCTGTAAATATATTTATCCACTTTCTGCTGAAATAACGCTTATAACAGAAAAATACTTTTATAATATCAGATATCGCAACCATAGCAATTGCCATAGGAAGCGGCATTCCAAACACAAGGACTGATAAGTAAGCCAGCGGAACCTGCATCAGCATATTAAATGCCACATCCAAGAACATACAGTAAAGCGTATCTCCGCCTGCTCTTAGTATACCGCAGATTATAACATAAGCCAGCATCTTAGGAGTAAGTGCTATGGCGAATATAAACATTGATGAAAGCAGCAGGCTTGTCGTTTCAGCATCAAAATCGTATATCTGTGCTATAGGTTCTCTTATAAATATAAGAAGCAGCGTCATGAATACATTTAGAACCCATGTGATTTTGAGTATTCGCTTGCTGTATATATATGAGTTTTCTACTTTTCCCTGTCCCAAGGCCTGTCCTACAATTACGGCAGAAGCATTACTAACACCTGCATAAGCAGTCTGGAAAACTTCAGTTATGGTGTTGGCAACCTGAACAATGGCAAGGGCCGCAGGTCCTATCTTTCCATATGCGGCAAATACCATAGTCACTGACAAAGCCCAAAGACCCTCGTTAAATATAACAGGGATAGCGGTTTTCATTACATTTTTATACAGTGCCTTTCCGAAAGACATGAATTCACTGAATTTTGCACCCAAAGGATGATCCTTTGCTATATAAATATAAGAAAACATTGCGGCACACTCTATTATTCTGGCCGTAAGAGTAGCTAAAGCCGCACCTCTCACACCCATCTCAGGCAGACCCAAATTACCGTAAATCAATCCGTAATTGAGAATTATATTTATCACTATTGCAACCGCATTTATGATTGTCGGTATCTTGAGCATTATAAGAGCTCTGGAATTATATGATATGGAAAATGTCATTCCGCTGAAAATATAAGAAAAGCAAGCTATTCTCATATAATCTCTTCCAAGAGCAATTACTTCAGGGTCATCTGTAAAAAAACTCATCAACATTGGTGATGCAATAAACGCAAAAATAACTACAGGCACTGTAACTGCTACGCACATTACATAATCAATGCCTATTATCTTACGCAAACTTTTAAGATCCCGTATGCCCCAATATTGTACCGTATAAACCGCAGCTCCGCTGAAAATCCCGAACATAACGACACTGTACATAAAGTATACTTGATTGGCTGCACCTACGGCTGCAAGAGCATTTGCCGAAATCTTTCCCACCATTATGGTATCGACAAGATTGAGTCCTACTACTATAAGCTGCTGTATCAGAACCGGAATTCCAACTGTGATAAGCTGTCTGTAAAAAGTCTTATTTTCTTGTTCTGTCAAAATTGTCGTCATACTTCCTCCGTTCATTAATATTAAATAAATTTATGCAAGGTATCATAGAATGTACATTTCAGTTGAAAAAAGGAACTCCTATCGAAAGGAGCCCCTTTTTAGATTCTCTTTTACTCAGATTGACAAGATAACCTGCCTTTCTGATGAAGATTATTATTTGGCATAATCTATGGCTCTCGTTTCTCTGACCACATTTACCTTTATCTGTCCCGGATATTCCAGTTCAGCTTCTATCTTCTTAGAAATTTCTCTTGCGAGGAAAACAATTTCCTCATCGTTTACATCATCAGGTTTTGCAATAATTCTTATTTCACGGCCGGCCTGTATTGCAAATGATTTTTCAACTCCCGGCGTTGTATTGGCTATCTCTTCCAATTTTTCAAGACGCTTTATATAAGCATCAAGAGTTTCTCTTCTTGCTCCCGGTCTTGCTGCCGAAAGAGCATCAGCCGCAGCGATGAGAACAGCTTCCATACTCTTAGGTTCATAATCGCCATGATGGGCTGCCATTCCGTTTATAACGGCCTCAGATTCCTTATATCTTCTGAGTACATCAATTCCTATATCAACATGAGTGCCTTCCACCTCATGATCTAGGGCTTTACCTATATCATGAAGTAATCCTGCTCTCTTTGCAAGCTTTATATCAAGACCGAGTTCACCGGCCATAAGTCCCGCAAGGTGAGCAACTTCCACGGAATGCTTCAAAACATTCTGTCCGTATGAAGTTCTGTATTTAAGTCTTCCGAGAAGTTTTATCAATTCAGGATGAAGATTGTGTATACCTACCTCAAAGGCGGCCTGTTCACCTTCTTCTTTAATAATGGCATTGACCTCTCTTTCGGCCTTTTCCACCATTTCTTCTATTCTTGCCGGATGTATTCTTCCGTCTACGATAAGCTTTTCAAGAGCTACTCTTGCAATTTCTCTTCTTACAGGATCAAATCCCGACAGAATAACGGCTTCAGGTGTATCATCTATTATCAGATCCACCCCTGTAAGTGTTTCAATTGCTCTTATGTTTCTTCCCTCACGGCCGATTATTCTTCCTTTCATTTCATCGTTTGGAAGAGCAACGACGGAAACTGTACTTTCGGCCACATGGTCTGCTGCACATCTCTGAATAGCACCTGTTATTATATATTTTGCTTTCTTGTCTGCCTCCTCTTTGGCCTTGGATTCAATATCTTTTATCATCAAAGAGGCGTCGTGTCTAACTTCTTTTTCAATGTTTGAAAGCAGAAGTGCTTTTGCTTCGTCAACTGTATATCCGGAAATTCTTTCTAATTCTTCAAGCTGCTTGGAGATTATCTTGTCCAAATCTTTCTGCTTGTTTACTATATTTTGCTCTTTCTGGATTATGCTTTCTTCTTTTCTTTCGATATTTTCTAATTTTCTGTCTATAGACTCCTCTTTTTGAATGAGTCGTCTTTCTGATCTTTGTATTTCCGATCTTCTTTCTCTCGCATCCTTTTCAGCATCGCTTCTAAGTCTGTGAGCTTCTTCTTTAGCCTCAAGAATGGCTTCTTTTTTCAATGTTTCGGACTTATTCTCGGCGTCAAGTATAAGATTCCTTGCTTTTTGCTCAGCACTGCCTATAGCTTTTTCACCAACATTTTTCCTGTAAATATATCCGATCAACGCACCAACAATCAGCGTGCTGGCGCAGGCAATAATTGTCACAACGGTTGGAGCCATTACAACACCTCCTTTATCTATTTCAATTTATATCCATACGGATTTATTATATATTAAAACAAAAGAATTGTAAACAACTTTTAATTGCCTGTTTTTCAAGAAGATTTCACACAAAAAACATATTTCCCGATATTTTGTTCTGAGTTTTTTGCTTTCAAATTCAGCTTGCAATTCTTCCTAAAACCATCTTCCCGTTTTCTTCACTTCACAATACTTGATATCTTAACAGAATACGGGTATAATATTAAAATCAAAACTTTAAAAGGATAATTTTGGAATGAAGAATTTTTTGAGCCCGCTTAAATTAGCAGACAAATTTATATTGGCTTTTGTTGCCCTTCTCGGAATAATGAGCCTACTGATGTTGGAAAGTACAGTTTACGACAATGGTTTTGTCATGGACAGAGCCGTATGGGTTCAAGCCGTCGCATACATCATGGGGTTTATAGTGATGGTGGTTGTACTCCACCTTGAATATACCATGTTCATCGGATTAAGCAAATATCTGTATATTGCTTCTGTCATACTGCTCCTGTCCGTATATATACCGGGACTTGGAATTGAACAATATGGCTCAAGGGCATGGATAAACTTAGGTGTTACTACCTTGCAGCCATCTGAATTTGTCAAAATACTTTTTATACTTCTTATGGCCAACTATCTCTCAGACCACCGTGAAGATATAAAAAAATTCCGTGGTGTACTGCTCGCAGGACTTTATGCTCTCCCTATAATAGCTATAGTTCTGAAAGAGGACTTGGGAAGTGCTCTTGTATATATGGTAATATGGCTGTTTATGGTTTTCTTTGCAGGCATAGATTACAAGATTTTGTTCAAATCGATTATCGCAGCTATTGCCGCTCTTCCGGTAGTATACAGTCTTTTGGGAGATTATCAAAAGCAGCGTATCGAGGCATTTCTTCACCCCGACAATCTTAACCTGCCGGGTAATTATCAAGTATGGCAATCTAAAGTTGCCATAGGTTCGGGAGGTTTCTGGGGAAAAGGTCTTTTTAACGGAACACAAAAAGAACTGGATTTCATACCTGTCCAGCAATCTGACTTTATATTTTCTGTTGTTGTTGAAGAATTAGGCTTTGTAGGAGGGCTTTTCGTCATACTCCTGTACTCCGGCCTTTTATTCCGCTTCATCAAAATCATTCGTGATGCCCTCGACCTTTACGGTGCGCTAATCGTCGTTGGGTTTGCGGCAATGTTTCTGTTTCAAATATTTGAAAATATAGCTATGACTATGGGCCTGATGCCTGTAACCGGAATTACCCTGCCGCTCCTTTCCGGCGGAGGAACATCAGTTGTTGCCAGCTTGATTTCTATAGGTGTAATATTGAACATAGGTATAAACAGCAAGCCTATACGGTTCTGAATTTAAAAAACCATATGACAATAGAGTCTAAAAAACCGACCTCATAAGTATAATTATCAATCTTACTTTTGAGACCGGTTTTTTTAGACTTATTTAATTTTTATCTCTCATTTATAAGTCTGTCGAATTTTCTCTCTCCTGCTATCTGTAATATCATCGGCAAAAGTAACAGTATTCCGTAGGCAATGTAAAAAACATAAGACAAAGGAGTAATATCCGCCATTATTATTTTAGGGTCATAATAAATCCCTGTCTGATCCAGCGCCCATCCGCACCATATAATAGTTAAAAGCAAAAATATAACTATAACAAAGCCTCTGTCTCTGTTGTCAAATCTGTATATGGAAAAAGCCGTCCTTCCCTTTAGAGAATATCCTCTGCACTCCATAGAGCGTGCGCTTTCAACAATATTTTCAAGAGTCCATGTTAGCAATATGGATACCACTCTCAATGAATTGACAAACCGCTGCCATAAGTTCCCCTGAGCTGGACTTCTTCCCACACCCATCTGTGCTGTAATTACTCTCCTGCCATACTGCTTGGTTTTAGGCACAATTCTAAGCAATATTGAAATAAACAGGGACAGTTTTGGTGAAATTTTGCCGAACAGATATACCACTTTGTCAGAAGAAAACACTGCAAACACACATGAAAAAAACATGATTACAGTAATAATCGTAACACCTGTTTCAATGCCGTACAACAATGCTTCAAGGGTTATTTCGTTCCCCACAAAATTCTGTCTCAGGTTTGTAATTCCAAAATGGTTATAATACGAATACCACCCGGCAAATATCAGAGCCGGAGGAATTAAACACAAATCAAATATCAAACCCTTTTTACCATTAAGTTTTACCGAATATGCAAATGCACAAAAATATGACACAGCAGTAAAAACAGGATGATCAAAGTATATTGCAAGTCCTATAGCTGCTGTAAAATATATTAAATTTATTGCAGGATGGTAACTGTTAAATTTCATTATCAATTATCCCATATTTGATTTTTATTCTGTTAAGTTTATGCATTAACGGTTTTGTAAGGAGTAAAACACATAGAAAAACGGCAACTCCTTGACTTATATTCACAGGTATTCCCGCCAGATAAATGCCAAGAACGGATTCAGTATTCAAAAACTGCGACATTGTAAACAGTGTGGCTGTATCTAATATAGGTCCCACTACCAATACCATGAAAACAAAGCCTGTAACGGCGGCTACCAGCGGCTTTTTCTCTGACAACCATCCTTTTTTCGCCAACAGTCCTGTTATAAATCCTAACATTCCATATGAGAACATCTGCCACGGAGTCCATGGTCCTTGTCCGAAAATCATATCACTAACTATCATACTCAACGATCCGGTCATAAACCCGGCCTGAGGTCCGAAAGCCATGGCAGTAATCATAATAATTCCGCCTATCGGTTTAAAGTGAGGAGCCCATATAAATGCCGTTCTTGCAGCTACCGCAATGGCACACATTATGGCAAGGGTTACCATCTCCCTCGCCTGCGGTTTCCTGCTTTCAAAGCTTGCAAAAAACGGTACCATGGAATATATCATTATAAGAACACTTGCAATATAATATTTTCTATCCCCCATATACCATGATATTCCAACGGTTGCCGGTATCAGCACCACTATCACAATCAAAGTAATCCAAAGGGTTTTTTTATTTCCTTTCTTTTCTATCTGTTGAGTCGGCATAAATCAATCACATCCTCGTTTGTAATGGCATTTTTAAATATATGTCTGCTCATCCTGTTGGCGGCAGTAGTGTAAAAGCTGTTCTGTGAGAAGAATCTGTTAGGTGTATTGGTGGTAATAACACTTCCGTCAAAAAACATTCCGACTATATCGGCATATTTGGCACAGAACTCTACATCATGCGACACCATCAAAACAGTTACTCCTCTTGCTTTGAGATCTTTCAAGATTTTAGCAAACTTCAATTTAAAGAAATTGTCTATCCCCTTTGTCGGTTCATCAAGAAGCAATATTTTAGGGTCTGTAAGCAAGACTTTAGCAAGTGCTGCCCTCTGCTGTTCACCGCCTGAAAGGTCATATGGATGACTTTCCATCAGATCTTTAATATCACATATTTCCGCCGCGGCATCAACCTTGCTCTTATCATCTCCGGAAATAAGCATTTCCTCTAAATCTTCTCTTACTGTCTTTTTAACAAATAAACTTTGAGGATCCTGAGGCAGCATAGCCAAATTCCCCCTAAAAAGCTCGGACGACTTATATTTGTCCAATCTTTTACCATCTATCAGCACCTGACCCCTATAAGGTTTGCATATGCTGCATATGGATTTCAATGTTGTGGATTTTCCTGTTCCGTTTCCACCTACTATAGCGAAAATTTTTTCCTTTGGAACATTAAGATTGACACCTTTAAGTACATCAGGTGATGATTTTTCATATCTGAACCATACTTCTTTCATGATTATAGCCGGTGTACCGATATCATCATTATATTCCTCTTCTTTTACAGAATCAACTTTGATTTCTCTGTCCTCGAAAATTTCACTGAGCCAGTTACGCCCTTCCCTTACTGTCAGAGGGCATTTGAGATTATTGTCAACACCATAGTAAATCTGAACCGGTGATGGCATGGCAGCAAACATTTCGTTATTTTCTGCTTTCAAAAACTCACCTATCTTTCGAGGCTCATCTGCTGCAATGATTTTTCCCTTTTCCATTACTACAACTTTATCTGCGGCATGAAAAATATCTTCCAGCCTGTGTTCCGTTATTATTACGGTAGTCCCAAGCTCCAAGTTGATTTTTCTTACTGTATTTAGAAAATCGGCTGCCGCAATCGGATCCAACTGACTTGTCGGTTCGTCCAGTATAAGCACGGTGGGTTGCATTGCCATTATAGAAGCCAAATTAAGAAGCTGCTTCTGTCCCCCCGAAAGTTCAGATACATTCTTATGAAACCATCCCTGTATACCAAAGTAGCTTGCCATTTCTGCAACCCTCAGCCTTATGGTTTTCTGATCCATTCCAAGGCTTTCAAGTCCAAAAGCAAGTTCATGCCATACTTTATCAGTAACTATCTGATTGTCCGGGTTTTGCATTACATAACCTATCTTGCTCGACTGTTCCCTGAGATCAGCTTCTGCTAAAGGTTTTCCCTCGAACAAAATCTCTCCGGAAGTTTTTCCGTGCGGCGTAAGCACGCTTTTAAGGTGTTTAAGCAGAGTGGTTTTGCCGCTGCCGCTCTTACCGCAAACAGCTACATACTCCCCTCTTTCGATATTCAAATTTATATCCTCAAGCGCCTTTTTCCCAGTAACTGCCGGATATGAAAAGTTTAAATTCTTGATTTCAAAATGCGCCATGTTATAGCCTCCGTAATATTTAGAACTGTAGGTATAGCCAAAAATATCATGTAAAACACTATTCCCATTTTTGCATAAACGGTGTTAAGCATAATTGATTCTCCCGGAATATATTTCATTCCTCCCATTACTCCGCAAAAGATGATTGCCGACATCAGAACTATCATCGCTATAACGAGTAAAATATCTCTCCACGAAAGCCTGTATATTGCAAAACTGCTTCGTCTTCCTGCTCCATAACCACGGCTTCTCATGCTGTCTGCAGTTATAATTCCACCCTCCAGCGCCCATCCGGTCAAAGCAGAAATTACAGTCATACTGTTTTCAGCCTTTTCATGCTTATTACCTGTCTCTCCCGACTTACCTATGCACATTCTAACTGATGATATCTGAATTATCTTCTTTTGAAATGCCGGTATCAGCCTCATTATCATGGATAAAATCAGAGAAACCGACGGTGCTGTTCTTCCGAAAATATACAAAAATTTGTCTGTGGTCATAACTATATTATAAGAAGCGAACCATATCATTACGGAAACAAACATTGCGGCCAAAATCATTCCGTAATAAAGCGATTCAAGAGTGTAATGTCTTCCTCCAAAATATGTAAACAATACAGTTGCCCCGTTGGGATTAAACAATGGGCTTACTACTGAAAGGATAAGAAACACCGGTATCATGCCTCCGATGAATCTCCACCCGCTTCTGCCCTTGACAGTGATGTAATATGAACAAGACAGCAACAATGAGGCTATCAAAAACATGGGCTGAGTAAAAAACATCCCAAATATCACCGCTCCTATAAAAAACATAAAATTAGCTACGGGATTGTATCCCGAAAAAGCGTCCTTGTTCTCCATCTGCTGCTCCTTGCCTGAATCAATCAGCCTATACTTGCCCCTAAGTCTTCTCCCAGGCCTTTACATGTATAAGCCCAAACTATATTATCGCCGTCCGACAATGTATAAGACGAACATCCGTAATTAGGAAACCATCCATTTACCTTATACATCCACCCGGATTGCTCACCGCAGTCGAATTCATAAATATGATTAAGCCCCTCTATATATGAATTGCCATACATAGGTGAATATGAATATTCTATCTGAATTCCCTTTTCCTTGCAAACTCTGTTTAAAACATCAAACACCGTTTCACCGCTGTTGAATCCAACTTTAATTTTCCTTAAAACCATACCGTTTGACGGTACATAACCTGCTTTACCCGGTTTCAAATCGGCCATATTGTTCAATATAGTATCACATCTTATTTCTATTGTACAGCTATAATCGTAATTTGTCGAAACATTTCCTGAGTTTCCGTTGCTTTGTGATGAAGAGTTTCCCGGATTTTTTCCCGGTTTAGATGATGAACTTTCGTCAGTCTCCTGTCCTTGTGCCTCTTCGTTTTCCTGTAAATTTGCATTAGACTCCCTGTCTCTGTCTTCTAAAACTTTTTTCAGTTCTTCGTTGCTGAAACAAAGTTTATGCTCATTAGATGCTTCAATAGCCCTGTCTATATTAAACTTATTAAGTGAAGATGCTTTAAGCTCCATAACCTCAATATCATCACCGATTATAGAGACTGCTTCTCCTGAATTCGCAACAATTTCTTTTTCATCTCCAAAGACTTTAACTTCACCGGAAAATACATTTATTCCCATAGAGCCGGTATGTACATTTACCGAAAATACCCCCTCTTTAGATGTTATCTTTTTATTTTGGGCAGTGATGTTTACGGATTTATCATCCCCATTTAAAATTCCGAATATTTCTCCACCGGTTATTTCCAGTCCGAATCTATCGTTATTATTTTCTATCACAGCAGAAGTTTTTTCCGCAAATTCATAAGTATTTCTTCCGGCTTCGATTATAACTCCCGCCTCATCATTGGTCGATATAATATCATCATCTTCAACACAAGCACCTTCTTTAAGTTCAAAAGAAATGCCATCTCGCTGAATATTCACTATACCTGTAACTTTCACTGCAACAGCTTCTTTTTCTTTATCATCTGCAAACCAGCCTTTAACATGCCCTACCGCAGCTACTCCCCCTATGGTAATCGCAATTATCAAGGCTATCATTACAATGTTAAGGACTCTTTTCTTCTTTTTGTTTTCCACTTTACTCGCTCCCAAAGCATTTTGCGGCATCAGTTAAAATACCTAAAGTCTAAACTTATAACATAACATCACTAAAGAGAGCCATGACTGTCTCTCTTTAGTGAATTCATACTTATATATTAAAATCTATCCCTTTTTATTTATATTCTTTCATCTTTCTCTTTTTTAAAACAATAGTCATCGCTCCACCGCATGAGATAATTGCAGCCAATATCCAAAATGCCGCAAAGTGATTGTCTCCTGTCTTAGGTGCAGAGGAAGAACCACTGCTTCCGCTGTTACCTCCCTCGATAACTATGTTTTCTTTTACCAAAGTAACTTCATAGTTGGTGACTTTTTCACCGCTTTCTGAAGTGATTTCTAATCTTATCTTGGCATTTTTATTACTGTCAGCAGGATAAACTGCATATCTAACATGCCCGTCAATGTCTGAAGCAATATTGATAGTTCCGTCCTCATTAAGAGTATCACTCTTAATGTTATCCGCTCCGTAAACCTTTACTGATGCTTTGCTGTCTGAAAGCTCCGGCCAAATGTTAAAGAAAGTTTTGTCTATATTCTTTACATCTGCCTTATACTCAGTTTTGTCACTTGTGAACTTTGGTGTAAGTTCTATTTCTTCTTCTCCAAAAGTATTGCTTCCACTTATGAACAAGTTCTTCAAGCTACTGTCACTGCTCTCACATCTGATGCTTAGATTATATGTGGTCGCTCCGCTGTCAGATACTGCCTCAACTTTTACATCTGCCTTACCGGCTTTAAGTTCGATATAATTTTCCGATGCAGCATCATAAGCCTTGCCATCTATTACAGCATTTACATTGAGCGGCATTTCAAGATTTATCTTAGCCTTTTCCGTTCCGGCAGGTAATACGATTTCATAATCTGTTACTCCCGGTTTAAATTCCCTGTTCCAGTATTTTGCTCCCTCTATCTTAATATCACTAAGATATGCAACAGTGTTGGATACGGCCATAAGATTGCAGCTGTCATTCTTATAATACAATGTGCCGTCATTATCTGTACAAATTGTGCTCAGACAATAGTTCTGCATGTCCTGTTCCGGAACGAAAAGTTCTCCGCTTTCGGTAGCAACATTGTCTTGTTCCTTTGAGTCATAAGTGTAATAGATTCCTCCCGGCCTTGAATTATATGTAAAATACAGATATACTCTTCCATCTGCCTTGCCGTCTCCGTCAAAGTCCTCGTTTTCATATGCTGTGGAAAGAAGTGCTGAAGCTTGGGGATATCCCTTTATAGGCAGGTCATATATCTTAGTCATACTATCTGTATCGACTACTGCAAATTTATGACCTCCATCCGGATTAAACTGTCCGCCGCTTCCTGCAACTCCCACATAAAGTCTGCCATTGTATACCACAGGAGAAGCTGTGATTGCTCCACCCATTTCCAAAGTCTTGTAATCTTTGATATGTCCTGCTTCATCTACCGATACTTTATATACTGCTCCCTCTCTGCTTGCGAAATAAAGGACTCCGTCGGCACAGACAACAGAAGTTCTTATGTCTCCCTTAATTCCGCTTATTTTGTCTATAATCTTTCCTGTCTTTGGATTAAGTATATAGAAAGAACTGTCTCCCGGCTGAGAGCCGTAATCGCTTTCTCCGTCATCGCTTCCTACCGCTACATATTTTTCACATGCATAAGCTCCTGCCCAGTAAAATCCTCTTTTCTTTGCTGTGCCCGCTTCCACGGCGGCTTTTACTTCCTCATCAAATGTTATTGGAGTATCGTCATATACTATATTCTGGAAGTTATCTGTTCCACCCGACGGTACAAATTTCCACTCTGCTTTCTTAATTCCATCCTCATTGACATTACTGTCATCTGTGGATACACACATGAATGCACCATCATAAGAAGGGCTGCCCCATGTTCCCGTATATATATATCCTTTTCCGTCTATCTTTGCATACGAAATAGGTGATACAGTCTGTCCGCCTATCTTCTCAGTGGACCATACGCATTTCAATGTTTCGTAATCTATTGCCTGAATAATACCGTTGCCTACCTGAACAAACAATTTGCCGTCTGCATAGGTTATAGGATTCATTGCAAAGCCGACGGTTGAAACCATATCATCACTTTCCGCAACCTTTTCTCCCGTGTTTTTGTCTATCTTAACAACTTTATTTGACATTCCCACATAAACATGTCCATCCAAAATAAGCGGAGTTGTTGGCGCTGCTCCCCAGCCTGTTCCGTATTTTTTCGCCCATTTGAGGGTTGCCGTTTCTGCACTGTTAGGCGTAGCTTTGTCTGTAACGCCGTTATTCTCCGCATTGTTTCTGAAATTGTACCACTCAAGGTCTGTAGCCTCGCCTGCCATGGCAAAAGCAGGTGCCATTGTAAACAGCATTGCCGCAGTAAGTACAACAGCAAGAATACGGTTTTTCAGTTTAGTTTTTTTCTGCTCCATTTTCTGTTTCCTTTCTTTCTGCTTCCTATCAATAATGTCTGTCTGAAATAAAAAACATCTGCAAGTTTCCTATGCAGATGCTGAAAATTTTGAAACCCTATATAATATGCATGTTTTTTGCAATTATAAAGAAATTTTAAAATCATCGTCTCACCTCAGAAGACTTGATAATATCTGCAAGACAGGTCTACCGACTTAATTCTTATAACCTACTTAAGATGCCTTCTCAGGAAAACTCCCAATGGCTTGCAATTTAATACCAATCTCTTTCGTAAATATCACGGTTGCTGAGACACAGTGCCGGAATGTTACACCAGCTTCCATTTTGTCTTGCTCTTATTCAATTCATATCTATCTTACCATTACGGTATATTTTTTGTCAATGCCCTAAAAAAATCAGCTCTTGTTTTAATTTTCATTGACAATTGATGTCAGATTATTATACCATAATTTCAAAACTCATGCCTCATACGGCAATATCTGTTTAATACTGTCTTGCATTGAAAAGCAATTAAACTCAGGAGGTATTTACATTGAATAATATTCTGACCTATCTCGACTGGCGAGGAGATGTTACCTTTGACTACTCTCCTTTTAATGAAATTGACAGCGTAATCATAGCAAGGTTGGCATACATCCCGTTTGATGATATCGTAAGTGATGACTTTGAAAAAGGCATATCTTTAGGCAGAGCCGCTGAAAAATTTTTCAATAAAATAGATGCTATGAAAAAAGCTGATAAAAATTCGGATTTGGCGCTTCTTAAAAAAGCTGCTCAAAGCAAACGCTTTACAGATTTGACCATATGCGGTTATGTCAGTGAATGGGATGAGGATGCAGAAAAGCAATTTTCAGCAATGACAATAAGCCTCCCTGATAATTCGTGGTATATAGCTTATCGAGGAACAGACAGTTCGCTGCTTGGCTGGAAAGAAGACTTTAACATGAGCTTCAAATGCCCCGTTCCTTCTCAGGCCTCAGCAGTATCATATATCAGAAAAGCCTCCGGATATCTACCCGGTAATTTAGTTGCAGGGGGGCACTCAAAAGGTGGAAATCTTGCAGTATTTGCAGCAGCATTTTCAGGTGAGGAAACACAAAAACGCATACACGGCATATATAATTTTGACGGTCCCGGTTTTGACAGTGCAGTCATAGAAACAGATGAATACAAAGCAATTGCAGATCGTGTACTGACCTTTGTTCCACAGTCCTCAATAATAGGAATGCTTCTTGAACATGAAGAACCTTACGCTATAATAAAAAGCGTAGGAAAAACAGGCATGCTTCAACACAACATATATTCATGGTCAGTAAACAGGAACAGCTTTAAAAAGCTTGAAAATGTAGATACTAAAAGTACATTCGTGGACTTTACTCTTAAGGACTGGATAAAGAAAATGTCCCCCGAAGAAAGAGAAGCTTTTATAGATTCAACTTACAGAATGATTACTCAAAATGGTGTTCGTACCATGAATGATATAAGCAGCAGCGGAGTTGTCCGCCTTATCAACTTCGTTTCGTCGTTAAAAACCCTTGACGATGAAAGCAGAAAAGCAGTTACAAAGGCTCTGGAACTCCTTGTAGAAAGTGCTTCAAAAGGTCTTAAGGAAGTACTCTTTTGATTATTTCATCTCGCATTGGCAAAATGCCGCCTGAATTGGTTTCAGGCGGCATCTGACATTCATTCCGTATATCTTTAAATTTCCATATCCATAATCAAACTACTCAGACTCTTACCATGAGTATCAAGAGACAATGACCTCGTTAACAAACTTTCTTTTTCCTCCACCTCCTGCATAATTCTTATATTGCAGTACATTATATGATAAATTTAAACTATTTCCGCAATTCTTACAAGTACATTTTATCAGTCATAAAGCCTGAAATGAGCATTCGTTTCTCTTTTTCTTTTATCCTCTTACTTCCAGAAGTAACTCACATAAAAAAACAGTCCTACGGCTGCTTCTGTCCCGGTAAAGTCTTGTTTTTATGCGAAATTTCCGCTCGTTTTCTTCTTCCTGTCCATGTATATGTAGCTTTCTCTATTCTCTTTCTGCCTATAAGTTCCGGAGGCAAACCTGCCTCTCTGAAAATCCCTGTGGGCTTCATTCCTTGCTCCATTTTTAATAGAAAAGATTCCTTAAACTTATCTGCATACTTTATGTTTACCTGAATATCAACTACATTTTCATTTGCCAAAATACATTCAAGTTCATCTATAGTAAAGTGTTTTTTAGATTTATATACCATTTTTCACCCCCGTTTTGTCAGATGCCTACTCACGGCTCTTCTTATCATTCTTGTAAAAAATCCACCTTATATATTCTATCATCCAAAATATATCCATCAGCAGTCTCAATCTCCTGTACATAATAGTGTCCAAGAGGAATATCCTTTTTGAAAACTCCCTCATATAATTTTCCGCCTTTATCTTCTGTAGATTGATTCTCTATCGGAGTTATTCCTATTCTTTCAATCAATCCCCCTTTAGGCATTTTGCTTCCGTCTGCTGCTGTTATCTCCTTGTCTGCAAATAGGCCGAACTTAATCTTTTTATAAGTGTCATCACTGTTAATCCCAAAAATCCTGTCTTCTTCCATAAATTTTTTAAGACTTATTTTTGCCTTATTTCTTTTGTTTTTAAAAGAGACAGCCTCCTCTGTTACTTCGATTTCCTGTCCTTCGTAACTCAATAAAATTTTTCTTGGTTTTGTGTCGGGAATAAAACCGTTTATAGTTTTTTTCTCAATCACTTCGTATTCTCCCAAGTAAAGTTCTTTCGTTTTGGCTTCCCCATTCTTTGTGGTCAGCATATCGACTATATCCCCTTTCTTCGCTCTTACGGTTCCATCCGGTGTAACTATATCTTCTGCTGCTCTTACTTCAAACTTAACTCCTGAAAGCGGACCGTCTTTATATATAGGCGTATACAAATCCCCATGTTTTTCAATACTGCTTAAAACCTCACCGGTCTTTTTAATTTTTATAATCCCTTTCTGGGCTTTGTCAAATTGTTCGATAATTATCTTCTCTTTACTTCCATCAACAATAAATTCTACAGGCTTGCCAAGAACATACCCCTTTGGAGCTTTTCTTTCAGTTAGAAGATATCTTCCATAGTAAAGATGCATATCAATGTCTATATATCCATTTTCGTCAGTTACAAAATACCCCTTTTCTCCGGGCCCGATAATCTGCTTTCCTGTTGTAACATTAGTAAGCTCATATGCAGCACCTTTTCTTGGAATGACCTTCCCACTTTCTTCATCCTTTTTAACTATTTGCAGTCTCGACTTAAGGGTTTCGTTTTCAATAGTATATGTATAAGTTTTATCTCGGCTGTCACTTTTTATTTCAACATCAAAAACATCGGTGTACAAGGGGTACAAACAAGATAAAATAGAAATGAGGGGCGATAG
>CAJMLH010000025.1 GCA_905214195.1 uncultured bacterium | reverse complement strand
TATATCGGCATTTACCAACTTATGAAAAGATAATCAGAAATTTAGTAAGTTTTTTAAATAAAAACTCGGCTTGTCTTTCATCATAAAATATAACTACTGTAATTGTTGTTATTACAAATATCAATACGAGTATTGATACAAAGTAATCTCCCGCTACTCCAAATACCTGATGGAATGCAGCTTGACCAAGTGCACCGGAGCCAATATTAGGATCTTTCCAAACATCTGTAACAAGAACCGCTAAAGCCGTTGCTGTACATACTAACAAAGTGTCTACTGCTACTTCAAACACACCCCACATAGCCTGTCTGATAGGATGATCTACTTCAGCTGCCGCATGAGCCGACGGAGCTGAGCCAAATCCTGCCTCATTAGAGTATACTCCTCTTGCAGCTCCCCATCTTAGCGCAAGGGCTACTGTTGAACCTGCAAATCCGCCTACAGCAGCATGTGGCTGAAATGCATATGCAAAGATGCTTCCTATCGCAGGCAAAATGTTTTCAGCGTTCAAAGCCAAGATTATCAAAACTCCTACAATGTATATAGCCGCCATTATAGGCACTGCCTTTTCCATAACTTTAGCTATTCTCTTAATGCCACCGAAGATTATTACCGCAACAATCGCCGCTACTATTATGCCAAAAACAGTACCGTTTATTCCAAACACCGCTACCTGTGCTGTTGCAGACAATGTTTGAGTTGCAATAGAAGGAATACCGGCTATCATTGTAAAGAACGCACAGAATATCGCTATAGCTCTACCTGCTTTTTTACCACCGAACAGTTCCTTTACATAGCTAAATCCGCCGGCTACCCACTCACCATTCTCATTTTTAACTCTATATTTCATTGCAAGTGAAATTTCAACATACTTTGTGCAACATCCAACTATTGCTAAAATCCACATCCAAAATATGGCACCGGGACCACCTAAAGCAATTGCAACAGGAACACCTACAATGTTAGAAGCACCTATGGCTGATCCAAGTGCCGAGCATGCCGCTGCAAATGGCGAAATTTTATCTCCCTCAGCTTTAGCAAACATCTTACCGAATGTCTGTGAGCATATATATCCGATTTTTGTTACTTGCGGAAATCCCAAGCGTATGCTCATGTATAATCCGCCACCACCGATCAAGATGAGGATTGGCCATCCCCAAAACCAATTTGCACATTTGATGCAAAAATCCATAATTGCTTGCATATCTTTCATTCCTTTCTAAACTTATACATTAAATTTTCTATCCTTATGACCGTATAACTGTTTAACTCCGTTTATAAACCATTTCTCCATTCATATATGTGGCTTCTATTTTTACATTATCGATATGTTCTGCTGAAATAGTAAAAATGTCATCACTTAGAATAGCAAAGTTTGCTTTATAGCCTTCCTTAATCTGTCCTACTTTTTTAAAACCGGCTATTTCTGCGGCTTCTCTTGTATACATTTGTATAGCAGTCTCAACATCTATACAGTTGTCTCTTCCACAATCGGTTCCATCATAAGCATATCTTGTTACTGCACACTTTATATTAGGAAACGGATCTGACGGAACTGCCCAAGATGTGGCCGGTGCATCTGTTGATAATGCTATCTTCACACCCTTATCAATAATGTGCTGTATTGGGTATGTTTCTTTTATCCATTCTTCACCTAAATTATTTAAATAACTTTCTATTTCTGAGTACATAAATATAGATTGGGTTACGAAAGCAATATTGTTTTGAGCAGCTATATCGATTGCCTTTTCAGACGGATCAGTAACATGTTCAATTCTCAAATGAGGTATTTCATGTGTCCATGGTTCTACTGTTGCTGTTTTTTCAATGACTCTATCAATAGTCCTCTTCCCCATAGCATGAAAAGAAAGTTGACATGAATTTAATTTGCAAAATTCCATTGCACTCTCAATTTCCTCATCTGTGCATACAGAAATTCCATATTCATCCGTTGATCCCTTATACGGTTTATCCATCCATGCTGTTCTTCCCCCAACACTTCCGTCTGCAATTATTTTTATTCCGCTCATATGAATCTGTTTATTTTTATCAGCCCTTTCTTTATCCCACTTAAAATCAGGGTTTTTTCTTATTAAATCCCATATGTAATACATGCCTACTTCCTGTTTAAAACCCTTATTGGCCGCTTCTACATAATAGTCATAATAATCAACTGAATCTATATTACCCATATCACAAACCGCTATAATTCCTTGTGATAACAATAAGGTTCCAAGATCAACTATGCCATTCACAACTTGCTCTCTTGACTTTTCCGGTAATACACTTCCTATAAGATGTCTGGCATTTTCTCTTAAAATTCCTGTAGGCTCTCCATTTTCATCTCTATCTATTTCACCACCTGTAGGATCCGGAGTATCTTTTGTTATTCCTGCCAGTTCCAATGCCTTACTGTTTACAGACCTTACATGAGAACATGATCTCAAAAGTTCTACCGGAAAGTCTCTGCTACCCTTGTCGAGATCCCATCTGTTAGGCGCTCTATGCTCGGCAAATTTTTCTTCATCATATCCCCAACCCTGTATCCATTCTCCTTCTTTTTTATTTTTTGCAGCTTTTGCAATTTCTGTTTCTAATTCTTCTATAGAATTCACATTAGGAGGCAAACATGATATTTTTGCAGCACAGTCTGCTAAAATTACAGGGTGCATATGACAATCTATAAGACCGGGGATTATGCTTTTCCCATTTAAGTCAACATACTCATAATCCCCCTTAGGCATATCACAATTCTTACCTACCCATTTAATCATCCCATCTTCGACAATTAAACTTTCCGCATATAAATTATTTTTATCAGAAGTGAAAATCTTGCCGTTTATAAAAGCTTTTTTATGCCCGACCATCTTCCATCACTTCCCTTCACTGTATTTTTCAAACAATAGCTGTGCGTATTCAATGCGTACTTTCTTTTCTCTCACCATCTGCTTGACGATAAGTTCTAACATTTCTCCTTTTGCGCCTACTGTTGTAGCCAGGTTTCTTGCGTGGAGCGACATATGTCCCCTCTGTATACCCTCTGTAGCCAGTGCTTTCATTGCTGCCATATTGTTGGCAAGACCTGCACATGCTATGATTTGTCCGAGTTCTGCGGCAGTTTCAACATTTAATATTTTTACCGCTATCTTTGCTGCCGGATGTATCTTGGTTGCACCGCCTACAAGTCCTACTGCCATAGGCATTTCTATTGCGCCGACCAAATCTCCGTTTTCATCCTTTTCCCATGTGGTAAGGGATGTGTACCTGCCATTTCTTGATGCATACGAATGTGCCCCTGATTCTATAGCCCTCGTATCATTTCCCGTGGCGATTACTACCGGAATTATGCCGTTCATAATTCCTTTATTATGAGTGGCCGCTCTGTACGGGTCTGCGGCGGCGAATGCATAATCGCTCAATATCTTATCCACTACTTCCTGTCCGCCTATATCTTCTTTTTTCCATACGGCTCTTGCTCTCACGATACGATGGTCTGCCAAATTTGAAAGTATTCTAAGTTCAACATTACCACCTGTAATCTCTTCAATATAAGGTGCTACAGCTTCTGCCATAGTATTCACTGCATTAGCACCCATAGCATCTTTAGTGTCAACAAGCAGATGGACGACAACCATTGTACCTGTTATAGTTTCAATAGTTCTTACTTCTACATCTCTGACACCTCCGCCCATCTTTACAAGCATAGGATCTTTTTCATTACAGATTCTCATGATTTCATCTTTTCTCTCCAAAATCATGCTCTTTGAGGCATGCGGTGTAGGAACATCAATAATTTGAATCTGAGCAATCATGACATTTCCGGATGATGAACTTCTAAACCCACCTGATGGTCTTGCCATCTTTGCTGCATTGGAACATGCCGCTACTACTGACGGTTCTTCGCAAACCATTGGAATCACCTTATCTTTGCCGTTTATGGTAAAGTTGATTGCAACTCCCATCGGCAATGCGAATTTACCTATGACATTTTCTATCATATGGTCAGCCTTATCACTGTCAAGAGAATCTGCCGACGCTATTACATTCTTTTCTTCTTCTGTAAGTGATGCAAACTCACCTACCTCTTCAAGCCTCTTTTCCATTGGAAGTTTAAAAAACCCTGAATAGCTGCTTTTTATCATTTTTCAATATACCTTCCTTTCTTTCTATCTGATAACACTGGTAAATGAGTCCAGCTTTCTTCCCAGAATCTTTCCTATCATATTTTCTATTTTGTAACAGGCTTTCTCATCTATTCCGGTTTCGATGTTCATGTTGTTTAACATCGTTACAAAGTCACAAGTTTCCACCAGACCTGTTCTTCCGGTTTCAAAATAATACTCTCCTGTACCCTTAACCAGAACATTATCGACTATATTGGCTACCTGACCTCCGATTCCTCCTACAGAAGTATCAAACACGGTGACGCCCGCCTGCATAGCTGCGTAATAAGAAGCAAGTCCCATTCCTCTTATGTCATGTGCATGGAAAGAATGCATCTTTGTGTCCGGATATTTTTCCAGGACTTTTGAAAAATATTCAAATACTGCGTTAGGTGTTGCAATGCCATCCGGGTCAGAATGCTCTATTTCGTCAAATCCAATGTCGAAAGCTCTGTCTACAAACTCATATGCTCTTTCTATAGGTACTTCGCCCTGTACCGGACATCCGAATATTGTGCCAATATTGGCAAAAACTTTTTTGACTCCTATGTTATGTAGAAATTTGACATTCTTTTCTGCTTCCTCAAAAAGCTCTTCATGCGTCCTGTTCATGTTTTTTCTTGCATATGCTTCGCTTGTCGCAAGCTGTCCGCAAAGCACACGATCGATTTTGACTCCTGCTTCAAGGGCCTCTGCCACTCGTTCGCAAGCCTTGCTGTTCAAAGCAAGCACCGTATATTCAAGGTCGTTTCGATTTGGAAGGCCTTTGAGCAGCTCCAAAATGTCCTTAAACTGCGGAACATATTTGATATGACTAAATGTTCCCACTTCGATTTTTTTAAATCCGGCTTCTATCAGCCTATTTGCAATCCATAGTTTTGCTTCTGTCGGAATAAATACTTCTTCGTGCTGAAGTCCGTCACGAAGAGTCACATCCCATACATCTACTTTTTTAGGTAAATTGCCGTTCACTTATATACCTCTCTTATTTATATCTTTTGCTTCCGAATTTCGCTTATACATAGTCAAATTGCAATTAGTGTGCCAAAATTGTATGCCATATTTTGGATTCGCCTATAACCGTTGAAATTTCAACATTATTTTGCAAAACAAAGAAGGTATCAACATTTTGTTGATACCTTCTGTTTGTCATTTTTTCTATTCTTGTGCCATTTTTGGCACTTATCTGCAATTTTATAGTGTCATTTTTGGCGCTATTTCACTTTGATGCCATAATTGGCAATTTTTCGATAAAAAGTTCGTTTTGTAAGTCCTAACATCTCCATTGCCCGGTTTCTGTCCCCTTTTGAATTCTTAAGAGCTGATACAATAAGGTTTTTCTCAAAATTTTCCACTTCTTTTTTGAGAGTTGTTCCCTCAGAAAAAGTATAACCACAAAGCTCATTTATATCTTGAGTTTGAACTTCCTCGCATTTGCCCCTGATTCTTTCCGGAATATCCTTTGCTGTAACTACATCAGTGTCACATAGAACAACCATACTCTCTATTGTGTTTTGCAGTTCTCTGACATTTCTGGGCCAGTTATATGCACTGAAAGTTTGATATACACTGCGATCTATTCTCAATTTTCTCTTATATTTTTCTTGATACTTTTCAAAAAAATAATCGGTTAAAAGCAGGATATCATTTTCCCTTTCACGCAAAGGCGGTATGTTAATTGATACAACATTAAGTCTGTAATAGAGGTCTTCACGAAATTCACCTTTTTTAACCATTTCCTCAAGTGGTTTATTGGTGGCGGCTATCACTCTGACATCTATAGGTATGTTTTTTTGTCTTCCGACTTTATCTATTTCTCCCTCCTGAAGCACTCTGAGCAGCTTCGCCTGCATGGGATAAGGCATGTCACCTATTTCGTCTAAAAATAGTGTGCCGCCATCGGCTAACTGAAACTTTCCCAGTTTTCCGCCTTTTGATGCTCCTGTAAATGCACCCTCCTCATATCCGAAGAGCTCGCTTTCTATAAGCGAATCCGGTATTGCGGAACAGTTTATGGTTATAAATGGTCTGTCTTTTCTGGCACAATGACTTTTTATAAGGTTTACCAGCACTTCTTTTCCTGTTCCGTTTTCACCTCTAAGCAAAACCATTGTGTCTGTATTGGCAACTTTGAGAGCCTTGTTTACACAATTAAGATATATTTTGCTTTCTCCTATTATATGATTTTCTTCAAGAAACTGCCTCGCCTGAACTTGTTGGTTATATTCTTCTGCCACTGCCGACATCTTTTTAATTTCTTTGTTAAGCCTGTTTTCTTTTGTAACATCTGTGAAGATAGAATATGCTCCAACCATTTCACCTCCGCTTACAAGGGAATGGGTACTTATATCAACATATCTGTTAAGGGTCTTTATCAGTTGGTTCTTGATTTTCTGTCCCTGTCCGTTCTTCAAAACATCAAGCAGAGCTGCTTCAGGTTCTACAATACTCAAATACCTGCCCAATATTTTGCTTATATTTATATCCAATATCTTACCGTACGCCGGATTTACATAAAATATACGGCTGTCTCTGTCTATTATTACAAGTCCGGCATCCATGGTATCAAGTATCTGAATAAATGAGTTTTCTTTTTGCTTGCTTATAAGATAGGCAAGTCTTTCTGTCTTAACTGCACCTGCCAAATTCCCGTCTTTATCCGTTACATTGACATATTCGCTATGTATTGAATTGAAAATTGACAGGTCTATATCCTTTAGATAAATATTTTCTTCAAGCTCTATCTGAGATTCTTTATTTTTTATATTGGGGTTCATCAAATCCCTGATTGTAAGCATCTGTCTTATTTCCTCTGCTTTCTTTGCTTTTTTGGACTTTGCGTTTTAAGCAATCTGCCATGTTGAGGCGTTTCTTTTTGTCCTATAGGCCTTCTTTTTGACCGCCGTTTTACATATATTATACACTTTGAACTTTTGTTGTAAAGCCATTTATATACATGATGATTATTGCAATATATCTTTCTCCTAAATAAAAACAAGACGCTTTTCAAGGAAAATACTCTCAAAGTGTCTTGTTTTTGTTTATTTTTTATACTTTCTGCATAAATTCACTAAAATTTACTAATAGTTTTCACATCTTACTTCAAAGTAGCTCTGTGGATGTGCACATACAGGGCAAATTTCAGGAGCTTTTTTGCCCATTACCAAATGTCCGCAGTTTCTGCATTCCCACATAGTTTCATCTGCCTTTTCAAATACGGCTTTCATTTCAACATTGTTAAGCAATGCTCTGTATCTTTCTTCGTGGTGCTTTTCAATTTCTCCAACCTTTTCAAATTGTTCTGCCAGAGTATCAAAGCCCTCTTCTTTAGCCTCTTTTGCAAACTGTGCGTACATATCTGTCCACTCATAATTTTCGCCTTCTGCTGCCGCAAGAAGATTCTGAGCAGTATTTCCCAATTCTCCAAGAGCCTTAAACCACATCTTTGCATGTTCTTTCTCATTATCTGCTGTTTTCTGGAAAATCGCAGCTATTTGTTCGTATCCCTCTTTCTTTGCAACACTTGCAAAGTATGTGTATTTATTTCTTGCCTGCGATTCACCTGCAAATGCAGTCATTAAATTAGCTTCTGTCTTTGTTCCTTTTAATTCTTTCATTTTTCTTCCTCCTAATTACTATTTATTTTTCATATTATCTTTTTGAGATACACTCCTCACACACATAATACGCATTTAACTCGTAGCGTGATATAGGATATCCGGCAGACTTTGATACTGCTTGAACCACGCTTTCAGGAAAGATATCTTTTATCTGCCCACATTTCTCACAAATTAGATGATCATGAGGTTTCACGGCTGTATCATATCTGTCTGAACCACCTGATAAATGTATTTTTCTTATCGCGCCTTCTTCAACAAGGAGATTTAGGTTTCTGTATACTGTACCTAACGCAATGTTGGGCATACTTTCTTTTGCTTCGAAAAAAATTTCTTCAGCTGACGGATGTCGTTGAGATTCCTCTACTATGGACAATATCAGCTTCTTCTGTTTTGTCATATACTCTCCTTTTTAGGAATGATTCTTATTCTTGATTTTATATTACTTATTTTCCAATCACTTGTCAAGAGAAATTTTTTCGATTCTGTCAAACGCTTCTTTTAACTTATCTACTCCCACAGTACATGCAAGTCTGAGATACCCCTCTCCACATTTTCCAAAAGCATTTCCGGGCAACAAAAGTACATGTGCCTTATCAAGTATAAAATCTGCCGCAGCTGCACTTGTTAAACCACTCTCTTTAATGTTTATAAATAAATAAAAACTTCCTTTTGGCGGCATAGCAACACTCATCCACGGAATCTTATTCACCCTTTCAGCCGCATAATCCATTCTTTTTTTATACTCCTCTATGATAGGCGGCTGAATAGTCTTTCTGTTTCTAAGCGCATATATGGCAGCACGCTGGGACACAGCCGGTGCAGAATAAATTATGTTTTCGCTCATGTCTTTGAGAACTTTCACTATGTATGACGGTGCTATGACATTTCCTACTCTCCAACCTGTCATTATAAAATTCTTAGAAAAAGAGTTGATGGTAATCGTTCTTTCTTTCATATGCGGTATAGACATAAACGGTATGAAATCCGCCTGAAAGCTGTATGATGTATATATGTCGTCTGCGATTACTATTAAATCATGTTTTTCAGCAATTTCAGCCAATTCTTCCATCGTGCTTTTAGACAAACAACTTCCTGACGGATTTGATGGTGTATTTATAATGATTGCCTTTGTTCTCTCGTTTATTAACATTTCAAGACGACTTGGATTTATCTGAAAATCTTCTTCTTCGTATGTTGCCAGCTCCACAGGAATACCGCATGCCATTTTCACTTGCGATGTATAAGGGGTGAAAAAAGGCGCTTGTATTATGACTTCATCCCCAAAATCAAGTATAGCTTGCAATACACTGTACATGGCAATCAGTCCCGAAGCCGTAACTATTACCTCATCCTCTTTTATATCCAAATCGTATTCTTCTTTATAAAATTTCCTGATTTCCTCTCTCAGCTCAGGATCACCATACATATTGGTATATCCGGTGTGGCCTTTCAAAGCATCATGATATGCCCCCTCTGTTATTGTTTTATCCGTAATGAGATCCGGATCCCCTATGCTTAAGTTAATACAATCGCTGAATGCCGCTGCTTTCTCATTGGTGCTTCCAAAAGGTGTTCCTGCCTCTTTCCAGTATTTTTTTGAAATAAAACGATGTTTCATCCTATATCCTCCAAAGCTTAATTATAAAATCATATCAAATATTCTCATTGTTGCATACAAATATTCTTATGGCAAATGAAAGTATTTCGTAATTTTGAGTTTCAAAAACATTTATACCTATAACATTGCTTATATTTTTCAGGCGATATCTTATGGTATTCTTATGCTGTGCCATGGCATCTGCTGTTTTCTGTATATCCCCGTCATTCATAACATAGGCAACAGCCGTTTTCAAAAGGCTGCCCTTGGTCTCAAGGTCGTAGTCCTCAAGGGGTTTTATGTATTCACGACAAAATTCCCGCATTACAGATTCGTTACAGTAAGGCAAAATCACCTTGTAAATTCCCATATTTTCATACAACATGAATTCCAAATCTGTTCCTTTATTCAAAGAAGCGGCATATCTTGCTTCCTCAAAACAGTTTTTTATCTGCCATAAAAGATGATGTACTGCACTTACTCCAACGCTAAAGTCATCAATAACACCTCGAAAAATATCAATAACAGGTATACATAGCTTCTCTGCGTCTACAGTTGAAAACATATCACTTGAACGAACAACAAAAAAGCCGTCTTTATAATAAAAGAGTGAATCTGCAGCAGTCAAGACTTTGCTTTTCTCTGCAATCTTTTCTATTTCAAGGTAATCTTTCGGTTCAAATATTCCTTTCGCTTTGAAAAAAATTGCAATCATATCTGTTTTGAATGTAGGGTTTATATCATAAGCTGTCTTTTCACATAACTGATGGTTGTTTCCGCACCTGAGGATTTCATCAACCTTGCTCTCCCTATAGTGGAGGAGTTCATAATGTTTTATTCGCTCGCTGATAATAATTATAAGATCCTCAAAATGTATGTTGCTGTCCTCTATTACCAATATTGGAAATTTAATAGTATCTGCGTATCTTATGACATTTTCGTGAATTGGCAGATGAAAAATATTTTTTATTATCAGTCCGCTACACTTTCTTGATGCCAAATTCTTGACAGCATCCATTATTAAATACTCATTGTCCTTGGCATAAAGAAAGCTGGACATGACTATCATATTTTCATCTCTAAAATTGGTGCCGCGCCAGTTCTCTCTTACACCTGTAACAAATTCATAATCAAGAATCCCGCATTTTTCGACTGCTCTGTTTAGTCCTCCCTGCCCGGCTATAAGCTTAAGTCCCGAAAAATCAGGAAAATTGCTTATATCTTCGACTGTTACTTTCATCTTCGCCTCCGAATAAATACTTAAATTTAAAAGCTAATGCATTGCTGCAAAACTTCGTCATTTTTGTATTATATCACAATTTTTTGCAAATTAAATTATTTTTTTGTATAATTTATTGTGATTTTATTGAATAATTCAAAAGTACTTGAACAAAAAACTAATCTCATACTCAACGATTGACTATTGCACACCTAAATGATATAACATTTATATAATTAAAGCATAATATAAATCTCTTAGCTGTGAATTTTAACATTCTGCCTGCAAAAGCTAAAATACAGAATATCAAAAATTAAAATCGAGGCAAAGTGAAAGGAGATAGGAATGAATAAAAAGCGTTGGTTATATCTTGGAACAGGTACAATTCTGCTAATGTTTTGCGGACTCATATACGGATGGTCATTATTCAGAGATCCTTTCGGTGAAGTTTATTCCGACTGGAGTATCTCTCAGCTTTCCATGACATTTACTATCTCAATGATATCTTTCTGCTTTGGAGGATTTATTGCCGGCAAAATGGCTGCCAAAAGAAGCTCTAAACAAATTATACTTTTATCAGCCGTCCTACTTTTCTCAGGCTTTTTGGGGGTATCAAATCTTAATCCCAACAACAGCGAGCTTAGCATTATACTGTTATATGTATTCTACGGAATTATTGCCAGTGCCGGCGTGGGGTTTAGTTATAACTGTGTAATATCTACCGTCAACAAATGGTTCTCTGACAAACCCGGTCTTGCATCCGGCGTAATGATGATGGGTTTTGGACTTGGATCTATGATTTTAGGAGGCATTGCTACACTTCTTATAGATATCACAGGAATATTCAATATCTTTAAAATTCTTGGCATTGCAACATTCATAGTTATAGCTTCGGGGGCTTTTATTATTAAATCCCCATCTTTAAAGGTTGATGAACTAAACAGCCAATCTTATGGTTTAACTCCCGCTCAAATGATTAAAATGTCCTCATTTTGGATATATGGCCTATGTGCGGTTTTAGTATGTGCGGCTTCTCTTATGGTTGTAAACAGTGCCGCTCCCATAGCTTCTGCATATGGTGCTCCCGCAATCTTTGGAATGCTTGTATCGGTATCTAATGGTCTTGGCCGTATAACTATGGGATGGCTTTATGACCGACTTGACAGACACAAAACATTAGTCCTTGATATATTACTTCTTATAACCGGCGGAAGTTCATTGTTAATAGGTGCTCTTATCTCTTCCGTATATTTTATTATCGCAGGACTTTTATTTATGGGGATTGCCTATGGCGGCAGTCCAACTATTGCAGCTGCCTTTATCCGTAACTATTACGGCCCAAAACATTTTGCCGTCAATTTTAGCATGATTAATTTTTCTTTGATTCCCGCCGCTCTTCTTGGACCTCCGCTTTCTACTTTCCTATTTGAGACCGGCGAAGGAAGTTATCAAGGTTCGTTCATTGCAATAGTTCTTTGCGGATTTATTTCTTTAGGCTTAGTATTTATGCTGAATAATGCATGCAAAAATGAGTCAAATCGCCTTTAAAAACAATAGTTATTTATTGAAGTAATGGTTTTTATTTGATAAGTGCATTGAGTATCTATGTATCGAAAAATACGGGTTTTGTAATAAATTTCGGAACGGCTGAAAGTTCCTCATATAAAGTCTTACTGATCATTAACAGTGGGTTTACCCTGCACTAAAGCTGACAGTCCGCTAACAGTAAATGGGCGGCTTACACAGCCTCTTGCTCGCTTATTATCGCTTAAGGTTGGCTGTATCCCAACATTTGACATAGAATAAAAAAATCCCTCCGTATCGCAAAATACGGAGGGATTTTGATTATTTATTCTATTTCAGTTTAGCAACCATTTCGCCTGCTTTTACCTGCTGGCCTTCCGAAATATAGATTTTCTCAACGGTTCCCTTGGCAGTAGCAAGAATGTTGGTTTCCATCTTCATGGCCTCTATAACGGCAATCGGCTGTTTTTCTTCAACCACATCGCCTTCCTTTACTAAGACTCTGATTATGTTACCCGGTATGTTTGCTCCCACTTCCATAGGATTGCTTTCATCTGCATAAAGCACGGAAGTATTGGAGTTTACTGTAACATCGGTATCCTTAATCTTGATTATTCTGCGGTTGCCGTTTACTTCAAAGATTGCCTCTCTGAAGCCCTCGTTGTCTACAGGTCTGACCTCGTGCAGCTTAACCATCAGGACTTTTCCCTCGCCTAGCTTAACTTCGCAAGTTTCGCCTACTTCCAAGCTGTGGAAGAATATATCAGAACCCATGTAACGGAAGTTTCCTTCTTTTCTTACAGTCTTGATATAATCCTCGAATACCTTAGGGTAAATCGCATAGCTTATAGCTTCTCTGTCTGTTCCCTCAAGGTCAAGATCTTCTCTCAAGTGCTTCTTGATAGCGTCAAAATCTTCAGGAGGGAGAAGTTCTCCCGGTCTGCATGTGATTGCCGGCTTACCTTTGAGAACCAACTTCTGGAGTTTTTCAGGGAATCCGCCATGAGGCTGACCCATCATTCCCTCAAAGTAAGAAACTATTGAATCAGGGAAATCTATGCCCTGCGCTTTCTCGTAAATATTTTCAGGAGTAAGGTCGTTTTGTACCATGAATATAGCCATATCTCCCACTGCCTTGGATGACGGAGTTACCTTTACTATATCTCCAAGCATAGCATTTACGGCTTTATACATGTCTTTAACTTCTTCAAACTTATGACCTAATCCAAAGCTTTCAACCTGCGGTTTGAGGTTTGAATACTGACCTCCCGGAATTTCGTACTTGTAAATTTCAGCGGTAGAAGTTACAAGCTCGGATTCAAAGCCGGCATATACAGGTCTTACATCTCTCCAGTATTCAGATATCTTCTGTATCTTGTCACTGTCTATTCCGGTATCTCTGCTGGAATTCTGAAGTGCAGCAACAACTGAGTTGAGTGCAGGCTGTGAAGTCAGTCCGCTCATTGAGTTAAATGCCGCATCGACAACATCAACTCCGGCCTGTGCTGCCATAAGAATAGTAGCTACGCCGTTTCCGGAAGTATCGTGAGTGTGAAGATGAATAGGAATACCTATCTCCTCTTTTAATGTTTTGATAAGTTTATATGCGGCCACAGGCTTAAGAAGTCCTGACATGTCTTTGATACCTAACATGTGAGCGCCTCTCTTTTCCAGTTCCTTGGCCATATCAACATAGTATTTGAGATTATACTTTGTTCTTGATTCATCAAGAATATCTCCTGTATAGCACAGGCATGCTTCTGCTATCTTATCCTGATTAAGAGTTTCGTCAAGAGCTACTGACATGCCGTCAAGCCAGTTGAGGGAGTCAAATATTCTGAATACATCTATTCCCGATTTTGCAGATTCTTTTACAAATTCTCTGATTACATTATCAGGGTAATTCTTATATCCTACTGCATTTGCACCTCTTATTAACATCTGGAACAGTATATTAGGCATCTTCTCTCTTAAGGTGTCGAGTCTTTCCCATGGTGATTCCTTAAGGAATCTGTAGGAAGTATCGAATGTAGCACCGCCCCACATTTCAACAGAGAACAGGTCTTTACCATATACGGAAACTGCCGGAGCGATTTTTTCCATATCTACAGTTCTTACTCTTGTAGCCATCAGCGACTGCTGAGCGTCACGCATGGTAGTATCGGTTATGAGAAGCTTCTTCTGATCCTTTACCCAATCTGCAACTGCTTTAGGACCCTGTTCATCCAAAAGCTGTTTTGTTCCTCTTAAGCCTTTAAGCTCTTCTTTCTTGAATTTAGGGAATACAGGCACATTGAACTGAGGCTTTTGACCTTTTGTTTCATTTACAAACTTGTTTCCTAAGAATTCAATTACCTTAAGCTCATTATCTTCTACCTTTTCGATATGCAGCAAATCAGGGGTGTTTGCGATGAATCCCGTATCACACATTCCCGCTGCAAATGTAGGATGGTTAAGTACATTGAGCATGAATGCAATATTGGTTTTAACTCCTTTTATAACCATCTCAGAAAGTGCTCTTATAGCCTTTCTTCTTGTATCTTCAAATGTTCTGCTGAAAGCAGTAATCTTTACAAGCAAGCTGTCATAGAAAGGTGTTATTTCCGAACCTTCAAAACCATTGCCTCCGTCAAGACGGATTCCAAAGCCGCCCGGGCTTCTGTAGTTTTCTATAATACCGGTATCAGGCATGAAGCTGTTTGCCGGGTCTTCTGTAGTGATTCTGCACTGTATCGCATGTCCCGTAACCTTGATGGATTCCTGATTAGGAATTGCAATTTCAGGTGAATCAAGGGCATAACCTTGTGCCACTAAAATCTGATCCTGAACAATATCAACTCCTGTAACTATCTCCGAAACCGTATGTTCAACCTGAATTCTCGGATTCATTTCTATAAAGTAATGCTGTCCTGTCTTATCAACTAAGAATTCCACAGTTCCTGCACTTCTGTAATCTACGGCATGAGCAATCTTAAGCGCATCCTGACAGATAGTTTCCCTCTGCTCGTCAGTCAGACAAAGAGCCGGTGTAAACTCAATAACTTTCTGGTGTCTTCTCTGAATTGAACAGTCTCTCTCAAAGAGATGAACTATATTGCCGTATTTGTCTCCAAGTATCTGAACTTCTATATGTTTAGGGTTTTCAAGATACTTTTCAATAAATATATCGTCTATTCCGAAAGCCTTTGCAGCTTCACTTCTGGCACTTCTGAACTGAGGAAGGAGTTCTTCTTTATTCTGAACTATTCTCATTCCTCTTCCGCCGCCGCCTGCTGCTGCCTTGAGCATTACAGGATAGCCGCACTTTTCTGCAAATTCAACGGCTTCTTCTTCTGTTGCTATTGCTTTTTCAACACCGGGAATAGTAGGCACTCCAACTTCGTTAGCTACTATCTTTGATTTTATCTTATCTCCCAGCTTATCCATCATCTCTGCTGTAGGTCCGATAAACTCTATTCCGGCGTCTGCACATGCCTTGGCGAATTCAACATTTTCTGCCAAAAATCCGTAGCCCGGATGGATTGCATCTACACCCTTTGCCTTTGCAAGTGCTATGATTTCATCTATACTCAGATATACTCCTACAGGCGTTTTACCCTTGCCTATCTGGTAAGCTTCATCTGCTTTAGTTCTGAACAGAGAATTCTTGTCTTCTTCTGAATATATAGCTACCGTTCTTATTCCAAGTTCACGACAAGCTCTGAAAACTCTGATTGCAATTTCTCCTCTGTTTGCTACCAATACTCTTTTGAATTTTTTAATTTCTCCCATCTTACTCTCCCTAAAAAATTACTCTGTCACACGCACGTCCATTCGTGGATATGGTATTGTAATATCTGCTTTATCAAATGCGGTTTTAACTTCTTCTTCCAAATAATATCTTACATCGAAATATTTGGATGTTTCACACCAGACCTTAAGATCCAAATCTATGGAACTTGCCTGATGCTGATTTACGCCTACAACAGGTGGCGGCGTATCAAGAGCGTCCGGACATTGATCTGCTATGGCAAGCAGGACGTCTTTTGCCTTTGCAATATCGGTATCGTATGCCACACTGAAAACGCAATCTACTCTTCTCATTTCTTCTTTGGAATAGTTTACTATCACAGATGTGGTAACAGTTCCGTTGGGTATGGTTACAACCTTGTTGTCATAAGTCTTTAAAGTTGTGACAAACAGGTCTATGCTATCTACCATTCCCTCAGTTCCGGATACATCTATAACATCGCCTTTTTTAAAAAGCTTGTTAGCTAATATCAGCACGCCTCCGGCTATATTTCCGAGGCTGTCTTTTAGTGCCAGCGCAATGGCAGCACCTGCGGCACCCAATACTGTCACAAGTGGTGCGGTTGGAACATTCAGTTTTCCCAAAATCGCTACCGTTATAACAATATACATTACAACTTTCATAACATTTATTATGAATTTGTGTACTGACTCATCGAGACGAGTTCTCATCAAGGCTTTTCTGAGTATAGCCGCTAAAATCTTTACAAGGATTAGGCCTATGATAAGAATTATCACTGCGCCCAGAATATTACCCCAAATGCTTCCCGATAAAAATTCTAAAACCTCAGACATATGCTTCTCCTATTCATAAACTCTGCCGCTTCTGCGTCTCTCAAGCTCATGCAGGAGCTTTTTGCGAAGTCTTATGTCGTCAGGTGTTATTTCAACCAGTTCATCATCGTCAATAAACTCAAGTGCTTCTTCAAGAGTGAAAGTTCTCGGAGGTGACAGCTTAATAGCTTCATCTGAGCCTGCGGCTCTCATATTGCTGACTCTCTTTGCCTTGCATGGATTTACTACCATGTCATCATTTCTTGAGTTCATACCTACAATCATGCCCTCGTATACACGGGTACCCGGCTCTACAAACATCTGAACTCTTTCGCCTATATTAAACAATGCATAAGGTGTACATTCTCCTTCTTCCTGAGCAATTGCAACTCCGTTGGTTCTCTGAGGTATTTCTCCCTTGTATTCATCGAAAGAATCAAATCTTCTGACCATGGTCCCCTCGCCTCTTGTATCATTTATGAATTCGCTTCTGTAGCCGAGGAGACCTCTTGTCGGCACAAGATATTCAAGCCTTGAATATCCGTTTTCCGTTGCCATCTGAGTCATAAGACCCTTTCTTATATTCAGCTTATTGATAACTGTTCCTGAATATTCATCGGGAACGGTTATAACAACTTCCTCGATAGGCTCAAGTACCTTGCCATGCTCGCCCTTTCTTAATATTACTTCAGGCTTTGATACTGCAAGTTCATATCCCTCTCTTCTCATGTTTTCTATAAGTATGGAAAGGTGCAATTCTCCTCTTCCTGAAACCTTGAAGCAATCAGTTGAATCTGTTTCTTCAACCATCAATCCTACATTTACTTCAAGCTCCTTATTGAGTCTTTCTCTGATATGTCGGCTTGTAACAAATTTACCTGACTTTCCGGCAAATGGTGATTTGTTTACCATAAAATTCATACTCAGCGTAGGTTCTTCTATGTGTATCATCTCCATAGGCTGCGGGTCTTTGGTATCGCATATTGTTTCACCTATTGATATATCGGAAATTCCCGATACTACCACTATATCTCCGCATTGAGCTTCAGGCACTGAAACTCTCTTAAGTCCTCTGTAAACAAATACTTGATTTATTTTTCTTTGGGCTATGGTGCCGTCAGCCTTTGCGACTGCTACCTGCTGTCCTTCTTTTATAATTCCCCTGGTCACTCTGCCGATTCCAAGTCTACCTATATAATCATCATATGCAAGGGTAGATACTTGAAGCTGAAGCGGTTCGTCAGTCAAATCCGGATATGGTGTACAATGCTTTGTTATAGTATCAAAGAGAGGAGTTATATCAAGGCCTCCGTAACCGGCCGGACTCTTTTTAATCTTTTCTTCTCCCTCTCCTATGGTCATTCCGTTAATATCCTCAGGCTCATAGACTGCTATTCCCTGACGGGCTATACCGTATAATATAGGAAAATCAAGCTGCTTATCATTCGCCTCAAGATCCATGAACAACTCATATACTTCATCTACAACTTCATCAATTCTTGCATCTTTCTTATCAAGCTTGTTTATGAACAATATCGGATTGATTCCCTGCTCAAGTGACTTCTTAAGAACGAATCTGGTCTGCGGCATCGGTCCCTCGCTTGAATCCACAAGAAGAATAACTGTGTCTACCGTTTTCATGATTCGTTCCACTTCCGAAGAAAAATCGGCATGTCCCGGTGTGTCTACTATATTTATCTTTACATCTCCGTGCATTACCGAACAGTTCTTTGAATATATGGTAATGCCTCTTTCTCTCTCTATGTCATCGCTGTCCATTACACAGTCAGCCACTTCTTCATTGGCTCTGAATACTCCGCTCTGATTGAGAAAAGCGTCAACCAATGTTGATTTTCCGGCGTCTACATGGGCAATTACAGCGATATTTATTATCTTTTGCTTTTCGCTCATACAAAAAATTTCCTTTTTTTAGTTTGATATATTATTTTATCACAATATACAGCTAAAAACAATGGGTTGGTGCTTATGTTAAAAAAGTATTTTATCCGGTGAAACCGAGAGGCTTTCGGATGAACTGTCCCCCATAGAGTGGACACGGATAGAAAATCGGAATACCTAAAAAGGCAAGGGAAAAGAGTCAAAAAACATCAAAACCCCGCCGAAATACTTTCAGCGAGGTTTTTGTCTTTATAGTCTAACATAGTCAATCTACATCAGATACATGAATCGCCGGATTTTTTTCCAAAGCAAGCTCTATGACTTTTTCGGCATCAGAAATCAAGAACACCACTCTTCTGGACATGACATCCTTAAGAATATGCAGAGCATACTTTTTTCTATCAGGAGAAAGTTCCTTATGAATTTCCTGTATTTCATCAAATCTCCACAAATCCGTCCTTCCAAACAATACCATGTCATAAGTAATTTCTATGCCTCGTTCTGTCACTGCAATCTTCTTGTTCAGCACCATTGCCGCAAGAATAATTATCCCAACCAAAGCCGTGTATATGGATTTTATGTATATACTGACTGCAACACATATTATTCCGGCAGTTAGAGCTGCTATCTTAGTGGATTTTTTCATTGGCTTTGCATCTATCGGAATATATTCTCTCATATCTTTTTATTTCTTGTCTGATGCTTTAGCTGCCTTGAGTTCAGCCTTTTTCTTAGCTTTCGCCGCTTTCAGTTCAGCTCCGGTCAAACCATCATATTCCTTATACTTTATTCCTACTCCGAGATAAGTTATAACAATGGCATATATCGGATTTATCAGATTCATAAAAGCATAAGGCATGAACTGCCAATTTGAAACCCCTAAAGTAGCTGCCTGATATGCTCCGCATCCGTTCCACGGTATCATAGGCGACCAAAGCGTTGCACCGTCCTCAGTAGTTCTTGAAAGGAAACTTCTGCTTACCCCTTTCTTATCAAACTCCTTAGCAAACAGTCTTCCCGGAACCATAATTGCAAGATACTGGTCTGTCAAAATTACATCACAAACTATACCTGTAACGATAGTTGCAGCTACCAATCCGCCCAGACTCTTTATTCTCCTTACAATTCCACCCATCAAGGTCTCGGCAAAACCGCATTTTTCCAATATTCCGCCGTAAGCAAGCGCAAACATTATAAGAGATATGGTCCACATCATTGAATCTATTCCCCCTCTATTTAAAAGAGAATCGGCTACTTCACTTCCTGTTTCAGCCGAAAATCCCGTCTGAAGACCTATAATCACATCCGCAAAAGATTCTCCCTGAGCTGTTACAGCTATGACTACTCCGAAAGCCGCCGCCATAAGAAGAGATGGTATTGCAGGTATTCTTTTCCATGCAGAAAACAGTATTACCAGTACCGGAAGCATTATCCAAGGAGATATGTAGAAGTTGTCTAAAATTGCGTCCTGAATATCATATGCCAACTGAGGATCGTATCCTTCTTCATCTATTATAATCATTCCCAATATCCAGTAACCGATAAGAGCAATACCAAAACTTGGCATTGTAGTGGTCAGCATAGCTCTTACATGGTCATAAAGCGGTGTTCCGGCTGCCGCAGCAGCTACATTGGTGCTGTCTGACATAGGAGAAAGCTTGTCCCCCATATATGCACCGGATATTACCATTCCGGCAGCTATCGGAGGATCTATGCCAAGTCCCATAGCTACACCCATCAAAGCTACTCCTACAGTACCGGAAGCCGTCCATGAAGATCCGGTTGCCACTCCGACTATAGCGCAAAGGACAGCTCCTATTACAAGAAATGCTCCCGGAGAGATAAGTTCCAATCCGTAATATACCATAGCAGGCATAGTTCCCGACCACACCCATGAAGCAATCAGCATACCTACGCACATAATTATTATCAATGCTTCAATTGCGCTCTTAATGCTGTCCAAAGCTCCCGTAAGTATGGTTTCCCAGCTGTTTCCGCAAATCACTGCCATAACAGCAGTCACTATGCAGGATAATACCAGCGGAATATGTGGATCAGCACCCCATACCAATGTTCCTACTACCATTGTAATTAGCAATACTGCTACCGGTACAAGGGCTTCCCATATTTTAGGCTTTCGTGGTTGTTTTAAAGTTTTTTCCGTCATGCTTTTTAACCTCCCTATAATGATAAAATGATTGCTTAAGGCCTAAAGCGGCCATATCAAACTCGTCTCACTGCTTCATGGTGTCACTTTATATCATTAAAGCGATAACGGCGAGTTTCCCCTTATATTCCTTAATATCATACCCCCCCCCCGGCATATTTTTGTCAAGTTTAAACTTTAACATTTTTCGTAATTGTCGATTCATTCACATCATTTAATCTTTCGACATACTATAATATATGAACTTTTAGGAGGTGTTTTGATGGCTTCAGTTTTCTTGAGTCCATCCACTCAGGAATACAACATAACTACGACAGGACAAAGTGAAGAATATTACGCAAATCTCATTGCAGATGCAATGATACCCTATCTGAATGCAAGCAGCATAAGTTACGGCAGAAACGACCCAAGCGGGAGTGTCAATACTTCCATATCAATATCGAATTCAGGGAACTATGGTCTCCATCTGGCTATTCATTCAAATGCCGCTCCTGAAAACCTATCAGGAATGTTGCAAGGTTCAGATGTATATTATTACAAAGACAGCACAAGAGGCAAAAATGCTGCCGAAATATTTGCAAACAACTTAAAGCTAATCTACCGTAATCCCTCTGATGTGACAGTTGTCCCCAATACTACTCTAATAGAACTCAGAAAAACAAAAGCTCCTACAATCCTGTTAGAATTGGCTTATCATGACAATGTTCAGGATGCACAATGGCTTGTTGACAACATTGAAACTATAGCAAGAAATCTATCACTTTCAACAGCTGACTTTCTTGGCGTTCCGTTCGTGGAACCTTAAAAGAAAACTCAAAATCAATATTTTAAAAACAACAAAGAGAAAGAGAGCAACTTCATATGAAGTGCATCTCTTTCTCTTTTTATTCTTTACTCTGTCCTATATGCATAATTTGCATAATAAAGTTAGTGCATTTGCCTGCTTAGCATGATATTATATAGAAATGAAAGTTAATTCCCACTTTATTATTTAAGGCAAAAACCATGTATGAGTTAAAAGAAGTATTTGAACAAATTTTTGCAGAAGAAAAGTTAGTAAAGGCCGTGTTTTCGGCAAAGAGAGCCAAGTCTCTGCCCTATAGCAAAGTTACATTGCGCCCCGTTTTGCTCTCTGAAAGATTATGCTATCAGGCAGAATATACATTTGAGAAAAAAGCAACCCACAAGAACATATCATGTGAAGATGCTGCCGGATTTTGTGTTGAACTTATTGAAACGGCTTTTAAACAGGCTAACATCTTCACCGACAAATCAGATATACAAGTTTTAGCTTCCAAACCGCAAAAGCCAAGAGTAACAAAAAAAGCCTCTTCTCTAAGCTGTGCGCCGGTTTCTCACAACAGAACCAAGAAATACATAATCCCCGACGGTACACCTTGCGATTTTTTGATTCGCCTCGGTGTTATGGACACTTCCGGCAAAGTGTTCCAAAGACACTACAGCAAATTCAGACAGATAAATCGTTATCTTGAAATAGTCGAAGATTGTATGCCTTTCTTGGAAAAGGGGAAAAGAGCAGACACGCCGCTTAAAATTATAGATTTTGGATGCGGCAAAGCATACCTTACTTTTGCCATATACCACTATCTGAGAAACATCAAGGGTATGGAAGTTGATATAACAGGACTTGACCTAAAAGAAGATGTTATAAACTTCTGTAACAAAATGGCAAAAGATTTAAATTTCGACAATCTTAAATTCATGATAGGCGATATTTCTGATTATACAAGCGATTATGCCGATATGGTTGTTACACTCCATGCCTGTGACACTGCTACCGACTATGCTCTTATCAACGCTGTAAGATGGAATACTCATGTTATTTTAAGTGTTCCATGTTGCCAGCACGAACTTTTCGGTCAAATAAAAAATGATATTCATCAGCCTATACTAAAATACGGTATATTAAAAGACAGACTTACAGAATACCTTACTGACGGTCTCAGAGGCCTGAAACTTGAAAGCTGTGGCTACGATGTTTCAATGATAGAATTTACCGGCCTTGAACACACAGCCCGTAATATCATGATTAAAGCAGTTAAACGGACGGACGGCTCTCCATATGATGCCAAGTCAAAAAAAGCCCGGAGCCAGTATGAACAGCTCCGAGACTTCTATCATGTACATCCTTCAATTGACGCTCTGTAAAGGCGTTATTCATAATCCTTGGGATTAAAATTTTCAAATATAGCCGAGGCTCCCATAGCCTCGGTCTTTTTTAAATCACTGTACTCTCTCACAGTCCACAGGAATTTAGCCCCTTTAAATTTAACAAAGGCTTCTTCCTTGCGATCCTCAAACCTATATGCAACAAAATCCGGTCTGCTCAGTATATTCACCCATAAATTTTTCAAAAGGAACTCCTGAACACTGTTTACCGCTCCCTCACCTTTAAGAGAGCCGGCAAGCTGACCCCTTACTATATCCGGCCTGTTCTTTTTAAGCCATCTCACCGCCATAGGGTCAAAGGACTCTATACAATACATACCCTCATACGACCGGAGAGCTTTCATCACAAAACTGCAAAGAGCCTCGTAATTCTTACCTGCGGTTTTTAGTTCTATTATCAGCGGAACCTTGCCACCTACCAATTCAAGTACATCCTCAAATGCCGGAATTGTTTCGTTGCTTTTTTCCAGAAAATAAATCTGTGCTTCCGAAAGCTTCATCTCCTCTATATTCAAATCTATTCCACATGTACGCTTAAGACTCGAATCGTGAATCACTGCAAGCTTATTGTCCTTGGTTAAATGAATATCAAGCTCAATTCCAAATCCCTCTTCAACTGCACGACCAAATGATGCCATCGAATTCTCAGGAACTGTAGGCTTATTATGCAAACCCCTGTGCGCATATCTGTGTCTTATAAGCTCTTTTAATATCTCTTCTTTTTCCATCTCAATACCACCTTTATACATTTGATAATTATAATTTAATCACCTACATCGAACGCCTCTAATTTGTCTTTGTACGGCATTGGCTTGTTATCGCCGTGTTTAACCATAAGCATCGTCAAAAATGCAAGCACGCAGAAAGTCACTGCATACGGAAAGAGTGTACGGTATCCTACATGTTCGAGGAACCATCCTGACAATATCGGGGTCAGCACCTGTGCTGCCATGGAAAATGTATAATACATTCCTGTGAATTTACCGATGTCACTTCCTTTGCACATTTCCACTACCATTGGATAAGAATTAACATTGATTGAGGCCCACGCTACTCCTACCAAAAAGAACACAATATTTACTGCAAAGTTTGGATGGATAAACAGCGTTCCAGTGAAGAAACTTCCGCCAAGAAGAAGCACTCCGAAAAGGATGACTTTTTTTCGTCCCAACTTGCTTGAAATAATTCCTACAGGAATAAATGACACAAGCGCACCGACCGAAGCAACCATAAGTGCTCCTGCAAAAGAGCCTCCCTCCATGCCCCACATTTCTGTTGCATATCTTGAAAAAGCCGTCGTCACAGCATTATATGCCATATACCAAAAGGCTACGGAAAGCAATAAGAAAATCAAGCTTTTTTTAACAGGAGCATCAAGCCCAAATCCGCTCTTGTCGCCTGCTTCCTCAGATTCCGCAATACCCCAGCTTTTTTCTGCTGCGATTCTTTCTTCTCTCATTTTATTCTCATCTGCCATAAACATAATTATGAGCAACGCTGCTGCCATAACCACTGCTATAGATATGAATACAGGCTCGTAATTCGGTGTTTTTCCCTCTCCCACAAAGAGCATTATAAAGCCTAAAGTCATTATTACTCCTATTGCTCCCATGAGATTTATTATAGCATTTCCCTTTGATCTGAGAGGCTTTGGCGTTACATCCGGCATAAGTGATACAGCCGGCGAACGATATATACTCATTGATACCAAAGTTGCCAAGAGAACTATTATAAACATGGTCAAACTGCGCATGTTGGCTGCGGCAGGGAGCAAAAGCATAAATACAATAGAAAGAACAGTTCCAACCAAAATAAAAGGCGTTCTCTTACCCATTCTGCTGTTTACCCTGTCAGACCATGCACCGAAGATAGGCAGTAAAATCAGTGCAAACACATTGTCAAGCGCCATTATGCCGCCTGCCAAAGTATCTCCCATATTAAAAAAGTATTTTAAAATCAATGGGACTATATTGTCATAAAGCTGCCAAAATGCACTTATAGCCAAAAATGCAAATCCAACTATTATGGTTTTTTTGTTGTCAAGTTTCATCTTCAATTCTCCGATTCAATTCTTTTATATTATCCAAAATATATGTCGGCTCTATACCGGTTTCTGATATGTCGCCCAAGGTTCCCTCTCCGGAAAGTACAAAGCATGTATCTATCCCGGCATTGATTCCGCAGGCTATATCGGTATAAAGCCTGTCTCCTACCACCAAAGTTTCTTCCTTTGAAAATCCTGTCCGTTTTATTGCAAGCAGTGCCATATCTGCCGCAGGTTTTCCTATAAATTGCGGCTTTCTTCCTGTCGCTTTTTCTATCATAAAGCACATGCTTCCGCAGTCAGGTACATATCCGAAATCAACAGGGCATACCCAATCCATGTTGGTAGCGAAAAAATCCCTTTTGCCTGTGGAAAGCAATCTGCACACATCTTCAAGCTTTTTATAGGTAAGCTCTCTGTCAAATCCACAAAGAACTATGTTGACATCTTCATCAGGTGTCTTGATTACATCAAATCCCATGGCTTTCATCTGATTTATAAAAGAGTCAGTTCCCATAGCATAAATTTTCTCAGCTTTTCGTTTTTCTAAAAAAGCAGCCGTCGCATCTACCGAGGTCACAAAATCTTCCGGCAATGCATTTATACCCAAACCACCGAGTTTTTCAATGTATTGGTCAACTCCCTTGGAGGAATTGTTGGTCATAAATATATATCTTCCGCCTCTCTGCTTGATTCCATGTAGGAATTCCAAAACACCGTCAAAAAGTTTGTCATCTATATATATGGTGCCGTCCATATCCAGAAGAAAAAGTTTTTTGTCTTTTAATTTCATTTTCTTTAAAAGCCTTTCATATCAGAATATATTAAGCGGTTTTCTTCTTGCCTTGACCTCCTCCGGTATCGGTTTCTTGTTTTTGCGCCTTGTCGCCCACCATACACGGTTAAAGCTTATTCCAAGGCACATTACCCAAGCGAGGAACCAGAACCAGAACAGAAGCACTACAATGTTGGAAAATGAACCGTACAGTATATTGTAATTAGCCGATATACTTGTATATCTGCTATAGAAATATGTGACCGCCAAGAATCCCACAGCAGAAAATATGCTGCCCGGAACAATATCTCTAAACGGCACTCGTTGAGTCGGCATAATGTAATAGTTGTAGGAAATCATCAGAAAATAGAGTGCCAAAGCAAAAGGCCACCTTAGAAGATTCCATGTTATCTCCGACACTTCCTCTCCTACCACAGCTCCAAATACCAGGTTCAATAATATTTCACCGTATACAAGGACTATCAGCGAAAAGACTATAGTAAAAATTGTTATCAGGATAGTTCTAACCGATCTAAGTCTGTCTCTGACATAACCTTTTCCAAGCATCTTACCATCTGTAAGGGTATAATTTGTTACCCTCATCATGGCAAATTGTGCTCTTGATGACGACCACAAAGCTATCATTGCCAAAAATATATTATTGGCTCCCGACGGCTTATATTCAAGCATTGAAAGAAGCATATCCGCTCCCTCCATAGTAACATTGGCCTCTATCCATTCTCTAAGCTCATCAACAGGAAGTGAAAAAAGTCCCAAAAGCTGAGAAAGCAAAATGAATATAGGAACTATCGACAAAAAAAGAGAGAAAGCTATCTGTGCGGCCACTCCCTGATAAAAAGGGTCGGAAAACTGGTCAAGCATCATGACCACCATCTTCTTTATTCTTATTACCACATACTTTAACTTTCTCTTCATCATTTTACCTTTCTTTAAGCAGCTTCTCCAGCTTTTCGAGAGCCTTTGCCCTGTGGCTTATGGCATTTTTCTCATCTTCGCTGAGTTGTGCAAATGTTTTACAATATCCGTCAGGCACAAACAAAGGATCATACCCAAAACCATTTTCCCCTGCTTCAGCTCCTATTATTCTTCCGCTGCATTCTCCTCTTGCAGTTATAGTTTCACCATCCGGAAAAATAAGAGTAATTACAGATACAAATTTTGCTTTCCTGTCATCTCCTACTTGATTTTTCAAAAGCTTAAGCAGTTTTTCGTTGTTCTTTTTATCGTCACACTCTTCTCCTGCAAACCGTGCAGAATATACACCCGGCGCACCGCCAAGGTAATCAACCATAAGACCCGAATCATCTGCTATAGTTGTTCTGCCCGTAACTTTCATTATTTCATAGGCTTTTTTATAAGAATTTTCTTCAAAAGTCTGTCCGTCTTCTTCTATTTCAAAGTTAGGAACTCCTGCCTCATCTCTTGAAATAACTTTCATATCGAATTTATTCAGTATTGCCTGAATTTCTTTTATTTTATGTGCGTTCGATGACGCCGCTACTATCGTCTCCATTTAATTATAAGTCTCCTACTATTTCCTTTTGTATTTGATGCAGACTGCTGCATCCCTTTGCAGCCAGTGGTAAAAGCTCCGAAAGTTCCTCTCGGGAAAACGGTCTTGCTTCTCCTGTACCCTGTATTTCAATATATTCACCTTTGTCAGTCATTACCACATTCATGTCTGCTATAGCCCTTGAATCTTCACTGTAGCAAAGGTCAAGCAATGGGCTGTCTCCTACTATACCAACACTGACCGCAGAAACAAACCCACTAATAGGTATCTGTTGTATCATTCCTTGGGCTTTCATCCACTTCATTGCTTCTGCCATTGCAACAAATGCACCGGTGATTGAAGCCGTTCTCGTTCCTCCGTCCGCCTGAATAACATCACAGTCTATCCATATGGTCCTTTCGCCCAGATTATCCATATCTACCACCGAGCGGAGAGCTCTTCCTATAAGCCTCTGAATTTCCACACTTCTGCCATCTGTTTTGCCTTTATCTCTTTTTTTGCGTGTTCCCGTTGAACCCGGCAGCATGGCATACTCGGCAGTTACCCAGCCTTTGCCTGTTCCTGCAAGATGTCTTGCAGTCTGTTCTTCAACAGTAGCCGTGCATATAACTTTTGTATTTCCCATTTCTATCAAAACAGATCCTTGCGGACTCATAAGATAGTTATTTGTAATTTTAACCGGTCTTAAACAATCTTTCTCTCTTCCGTCACTTCTCATCTTTTATCCTCACATATCATTTGTATTTTATTTTAATAAAAAGTTTCATAGCGGTATGCTTATTGTACCACATATAATCGTTTTTTTCAAAGTCTTTGAGAGTCTATCACTTGTATTCGGCTGCTTCAAAATATATAATGTAATCAGATTACAAAAGGAGGCAATTCAATGAAATCAGTCATTTTAGACAGTTACACCGTAGATTGCGGAAAACTTTCATGGGACGGTCTTGAAAGTATAAGTGAACTTACGGTATACAGCAGAAGCAAGGCTTCTGAAATAGTAGAAAGAATCGGAGACTGTGAGGCAGTCTTTACAAGCAAATGCCATATAACAAAAGAAGTTATTGATTCATGTCCGAACATCAAGTTTATCGGTGTTACTGCAACAGGATATGATAATATAGATCTCAAAGCTGCAAAGGAAAGAAATATTGCAGTTTGCAATGTTCCGTCATATTCAACTGAATCAGTGGCACAGCATACCTTTGCTCTATTGCTTGAGCTTTGTAACCATGTCGCATTGCACAACGAAGCTTCACAAGACGGCAGATGGACTTCTTGTCCAGATTTCTGTATGACTCTTTCAAATATGTATCAGCTAAGCGGCAAAACTCTGGGTATAATAGGATACGGTTCAATAGGCAAACGAGTAGGTCAAATAGCGGAAGCTTTTGGCATGAAAGTAATTCCTTACAGCCAAAATCCTCAGGAAGCTGTAAAAGCAGATGTAATTACTCTGCATTGTCCTGCTACCCCTGAAAACAAGGGTTTTATAAATAAAGAATTTTTAAATGAAATGAAAGACGGCGCTTATATAATAAATACTGCAAGGGGCGCTCTCATAAATGAATCTGACCTTGCCGAGGCAGTAAAAAGCGGCAAACTGTCGGGTGCCGCTATAGATGTGGTTTCCTCTGAGCCTATATCGAAAGATAATCCGCTCCTTGGAATAGAAAATCTCATTGTAACTCCTCATATGGCATGGACTTCTGATGAAGCAAGAACGACAATATGCAACATCTGTGCTGACAATCTGAAAGCATTTATAAAAGGGGAAAAGCTAAACAGAATAGTATAAGTAAATAATGGCCTATAGGACAAAAAGAGTTGGTGGTACCCTAGTCCCAATAACTAGGGTACT